>CAZVLE010000048.1:0-6259 GCA_964627855.1 uncultured Syntrophomonadaceae bacterium
GCAGGAGAACCTCCGTTACCACTAAAAGTAACACTATGTGTGGTAGTTGCAGATTGCCATTGGGCGTAAACAGTCTGACTGCTGTATACAACTGTTGAGGCCGTAAACCAGCTTCCTGTTCCGTCAACCCGCGTATTCCAACCGGTAAAACTGTACCCAGATCTGGCCGGCTGCATCGGCATAGCGCCGGGCATGGTGCCCAGGGTTCCCCCGTGATAGACCGTTCTAGTCTGGGAGGCAGGAGTTCCGCCATTACCACTAAAAGTAACAGTATGCATAAAAGTGGTTGACTGCCACTGGGCGTAAAGGTCTAAATTAGAGTAAACCGGCGTATTCGCAGTAAACCAGCTGCCTGTTCCGTCAACCCGCGTATTCCAGCCCATGAAGGTATCGCCCATCCTGGTAGGCTGTGTGGGCATGGCGCCGGGCAGGGTGCCGAGACGTCCGCCATGATTCACTGTCCTGGTCTGCAGGTTTGGTGTACCGCCATTTCCGTTAAAAATAAGAGTATGCGCTGCAGCAGTTGACTGCCACTGGGCATAGACCGTCTGGCTCTCATATACAGCAGTGTTGGCTGTAAACCAGCTGCCTGTCCCGTCAATCCGCGTATTCCAGCCCATAAAGGTATCGCCCATCCTGGTAGGTTGGGTAGGCATGGCACCTATGGTAGCGGCCAGGGTGCTTCCGTGACTAACTCTTCGCGTTTGCAGGGAAGGTGTGCCGCCATTACCATTGAAAGTCACTGTATGGGTGGTGGTAACAGGCTGCCACTGGGCATAAACAGTCTGACTGGAATAAACAGCTGTTGTGACTGTAAACCAGCTGCCTGTTCCATCAATCCGTGTATTCCAGCCTAAAAAACTATATCCCGATCTTGTCGGTTCAAGAGGCATCCTCTCGAAGGCTGCCCGCATGGTATCTCCATGGCCGACAGTCCTTGTTTGAAGAGCCGGCATACCACCATTGCCGTTAAAAGATACGGTATGCCTGTCGGGTACAGGAAATCTGCTGATCAGGCCCAGGCTTCTCTGTGTGATCAGGTTGACATCAAAAACATTGATCACCCCGTCACCATTTACATCAGCCAGTTCTCGCTGTGATGAGGTTAAGGTTTGCTGATTCAATACATGCCTCATTACCATAACAGTATCACGGACATCAATAACACCGTCGCCATTAACGTCACCCATCATCCCGGGCGCTGCATTAACGGCTGAAGCAAGGGCAAATAAAAGCAAAACTACCAGGAAAAATGTCAGACCCCATTGCTTAACTTTCCTTGGCAAGGCACAACCCTTCATAGCAGTAATCCTCCTTTGTTAAACAGAAAAGAGTTAACCTCAGGATATCTATTTCTTTAACCTTTTCCCTATCCAATCTAAAAAACTGCGCTTTCTAGATCTATTTTACCATGTTTGACATAAATCACAAAATTCCTGCTAATAGCAAATTTTTTGTAACTACTAACCTTGACTTGAACTTTTACTGTTGTTCCAGGCTTGACAATCGAGAAACCTGCCCTTTCGTGCCACTCACTAGCCCTGATTCACAAAAAATAATTTTCAAATTGTTATAATTATGTTATAATTTAGTATAACTATAGTTTAATTTTCCGGGTAACATAAAAACATGGAGAAAAGATTATGGCCAGGGTCAAAAATAAGCGCATGAAAATCTGGCTATCCTTTACCATGCTCCTTCTAACAGTGGGTATTATTGTACCTCTGGCCTGTTTCCTCTATTTTCCACTAAACACTTTTGGCCAGGTCCTTAATTTAAACTTTCATGATAACCTTGCCTCTTCCCAGGGCACTTCCACAGAGAAGGTTTTCGATCCATTCAATAAAAAAAGAGAAGATAGATTAAACATTGCCCTGCTTGGCTTTGATAGCTCAGCAGGGGCGAAACAGAGAGAGGATATTTTTCGCCCCGATACCATCCTGATCATTTCTCTTGATTTTGCTACCAGCAAAGCTTCCATGGTCAGTATCCCCCGTGACAGCTATGTCAAGATCCACGGTAGCGACAGCTACGATAAAATTAATCACTCATACATGCACGGTTATGTCCGGGCCAGCGGCAACCAGGATCCCCGGGAAAAAGGCATTAAGAATACCCTTTTGACCATAGGGGATTTCTTAGGCGGAATTCCACTCCATGGCTATGTAGCACTGGACCTTGACGGCGCTGCCGAAATTATTGATATTATCGGGGGGATCTATTATCCGGTAGAGATAACCGTTTATGCCGATGACCACAGATCAATATTGTTGTTAGATAAAGGCTACCAGCACCTGAACGGCAGGGAATTGCTTTATTACCTGCGCGATCGCGACCCCCTGAATGATGGCGAAATGGGCAGAATAAAGCGACAGCAAAAAGTATTAATAGCCCTGGCAAAAAAACTAATAACCGAAGGTCGCCTGGCCGACTACCGTCAGCTATACGAAACAGTAAGCAAGTCGGTTAAAACTGATATAAGCCTGCATACAATTGCCTCGCTGGTATCCTTTGCCCTACAGGCTGATCTGAACTCAATCGACAGCTATGTTTTCGGCGGTTCCGAACATACGTCATACCAGTATGGTCAAAATGCCTGGCTATGGCTGATTGACGAAGATGAAAGGGTTAAGATTATCCGTGATGTCTTTGGTGTGACCGTGTCGAGAAACCCCGACCTTACAATACCGGGGCCTTACTACCCGGTTACAGACCTGGAGGATGATACTGAATACATCATTGACATGGACTACCTGGAAAATTTTGAAGCCGAACTGCTGCCGGAAAACGATTACCTGCCTGAAGAAGAGGTTATAGTTGATGAAGATGAAAGTAAAACATCTGAAACACCTGCAAATGATGAACTTTCCGCGGAAGAACAATTAGAGCTCTATGAAGATTACCAACCCGAATTACTACCGGAAATAGACAACCACGATGGGGAGCAGGATGACCTGCCCCACTGATGGAGACAGAATGGCATCAGATGATGGCAACGAGTAAATTGTCAGGCTTAGTTTTCCCGCGTTAAAATGCCTTTGGAGTCTACCCTCATAATATCGCCCGACCAGTTAACTCTGTTTCTATAGAGGGCAGTAAAGCAGAAGGTAAAACAGATAAAATCATAGGGGATCATAAGCACTGACCACTTTGCCTGCCACCGTGGCAGATCCAGGATCCTGTGATAAAGATAAACCACAAGCATTTTAGCGACAAATGTCCCCCCAAGGAGATATAAAAACCAGATATTACCAGTAAGCAAAAAAAATATCGGCAGCCAGACAATACTAAAGATAAAAGCTGCACACATTAGCCTCTTGTGGTGATATTTACCGGCGACAGCCCAGCGGACCATACGGCTATAAAATGCGCCAATGCTTTTTGTGTCACTTATAATCCAGATCAAAGAAGGCACTAACTCTGCCCGGCCGCCTGCCCGGGAAAAGTTAACAGTCATGGGGACTTCTTCAGTAAGATAATTTACCAGGGGGTCAAAACCGCCTGCCTTTTTAAGGAGATCCAAATGAAAAAGAACAGAACCACCATAAACAAAAGGCCTTTTCATGCTCTGGGTTAAAAGGCCAAGCATTGGCAACTCCCAGGCTAAAGGAACATTTTCCAGCAGGGCGACAAGCCTCTTGCCCCCGGTATGGACAGGAAGCGCTGAAACATAGCTGTCAGGGTTCGCCTTTGCCTTATGCATCATTTTGCGGAGATGGTCATCTTTAGAATAAGTATCGACAGCTAACCAGTAAATCCAGTCGAATTTAGCAAATTTAGCGGCATAGGCAAGCTTCGCTGTCCGCGGATTTCCTCCTTCAGGCTTGAAATCTGTAACCCATTTAACTTCCATGCGGTGAGGAATGCGTGCAAGAACCTTTTTTGCCATGCTATAGCCCGGATCTTTAGAACTTTCAATCGCAATGATTAGCTCGAGCGGCCCGGGGTAGTCCTGTTTCATCAGGCTGGACAAACCTTTTTCCAGTGATATTGAAGTGCCGCGTATGGATGTTAGGATAGTAATACTGGGGTAATGGGGGAGCGGTGTTTTTATCTCTTCCTCAAATTGAGAAATCCTTTGCATAAATCTTGTCAGTAGAAAGAGCGAAAAAATGGGAAAACAGGCATTTGCCATAAATACTATTAATCCATATAACCAGGCAAATAATCCCATGACTATTACCTCTCTCAACCCTTATCGCTCCTTCAGCGCAGGATAAGGGCTAGTTTTCCCGGGTTACAAAACCATGAGAATCTACACTCATAGTAACACCGGACCAATTAACCCTTTTCTGGAACAGGGCATGAATACAATAGATAAAACAGATAAATTCATAGGGCACCATAAGTAGCGACCATCTCGCCTGCCTCATTGGCAGTTTTAAAAGCAGGTGATAAAGATAGACTACAACAACTTTAGTAGCCAGGCAAACCCACATTAGATACAAAAACAGGGGGTTTCCGGTAAATAAAAATATGATTGGCATCCACATAATGTTGAATAGTGTGGCTGATGCGATCAGTTTTCTATGATGGAACTTGGCGATCATAGCCCAACGTAACTTTCGGCAATAAAATTCAGAGAACCTTTGCGTGCCATGAGATGCCCAGACTAAAGATGGCACGATTTCGCTTTTGCCGCCTGCCCGCGAAAAGAGATCACTCATGGGCATTTCTTCGGTAAGATAATTCAACAGGGAGCTAAAACCGCCTGCTTTTTTAAGGAGATTCATGTGAAAAAGAATATTACCCCCGTAGACAAAGGGTTTATTAATGGCACGGTTTAAAAGCCCGGCCATCAATACTTCCCAGACCAGGGGAACATTTTCAAATAAAGCGCCGGGCGTATTTCCACCAAGATGGACTGGAAGAGCGGAAACATAAATATCGGGGTTAACCTCTGCCTTGTGCATTAACTTGCGAAGATGGTCTGCATCAGAATAAGTGTCGAGGGCTAACCAGTAGATCCAGTCATATCTGGCATATTTAGAGATATAGGCAAGTTGCGCTGTCCGCGGATTTCCTCCTTTGGGCTTGAAATCTGTGACCCACCTGACTTCCATACGATGAGCGGTGCCTTGAGGAAGCTTTTCTGCAAGAATTTTTTTTGCCTTACTGTAACCGGGATCACCAGAATTTTCAACAGCGATAATCAGCTCCAAGGGACCGGGATAATCCTGTTTCATCAAACTGGACAGGCCATTTTCCAGGGGATTTGTATCGCCACGCAGTGATGTTAAAACGGTAACACCGGGGTAATAGGGGAGTGGCCTTTTCAACTCCTCTTCAAAAGGAGGGAATGTCTTGAGGAATCTGTTGAGCATGAAAACAGAGAAAATAGGAAAACCAATATTCAATGCAAGTATAGTTGCCACGTAAAGCCAAAGAATATAAGCCATTAATTGGTTCCTCAAGGATAGGTATGTGTTAGTGACAGGGCAAGTATAGCAGTCTTTTGCCTTAAGAGTCAACTGAAGGAAGCCTGCAGCATGCCGGCCGGGGTAACACGAACTTTAATTGGTTGTAATTTCCCAAAGGTTGCTTTATCATGGCGTTACATCAAGCCTCGTGTATAATGGTTAAAGAGTATAGAGGAAATAACCGTTTTTGTATAAGCCCTTTAGTCAGATTAGTCAGGCTGATATGGGTTTACTCAGCGGTTAAGTCTTATTTATTTGAGATAAGCATTCTTAATTAGCTTCAGTCAGGCAGGTGCAACATGGAACGACAAGAAAAACACAAAACAGATATAATCCAGGCTTTACAGAGGAATTTCAGGCTCTGTCTGTTCATGGTCCTGCTGATCTCGTTTACTGTTGCCTGCCAAAATGGCCCAGATAGCGAAACGGACACTCTCCCAGGGGAGATGGAGGAGCCTCCAGGCAGGGAGTTTGAAAACGGTGAAGTCTTAGTTGTTGAGTCGAAAGAGCCAGACGAGCCACCTGTTGCTTTATACGCACAAGATCCGACCGGACTTGATGCCTGGATTTGCGAATCTCTTGAGGAGGCTGTTTTAGCCTGGATAGACCAGCATTTCCTTGAAAACCCTCAGAGAGGCAAGTACGACTTATTCTACATTGAAACAATCGATGAAGACGCAGCCGTGGTAACTGTTGGGGTGTGCTGCAGTGAGCCTGATTACACCCTTGAATACGAAATGATTGATGGGCAGTGGAGCCTCAGCCAAAAAAGGGCCATTCCTCACAGCGGCTATGATGTGATCAGAGAGCTGGGTAAACCGCTGGAAGAACTGCTGGAT
>CAZVLE010000049.1:0-26659 GCA_964627855.1 uncultured Syntrophomonadaceae bacterium
TCTTTTTTGGGCTGAAAGCTCTGGGCTTAAGTGAAAAATATGCTATTTTAACCGCGGCAGTCATTTTAAGTGTTTTGGCTTTTGGTTCGCTTGCCAACCCTGCCGGCAGCCTTGATCTCACCTTTTACGGGGGCAAGGCAACCCTGGCGCTTTACGGGATGATCATGTTTAGTTTTTCCAGCTTTTTCTCGATACCCCAGGCTGTTGAAGGTCTCTCCTGGAACCTGAAACTGGTCCCGAAGGCCGTAATGCTGGGCCTGGGTATAAACTTTATTTTTACTTTCGTCGTCGCATCGCTGGCGATGCTGGCCTCTACTACGGTGACCGAGGTGGCCATTATCGGCTGGGGCAGAGCGATAGGCAACTGGGCCTCGGTGATCGGTTCACTCTTTATCCTGGTAGCGATCCTGACGAGCTACTGGGCGACATCGTACGCCCTGGCAATCATTATTGTAGAAAGGCTAAACTGGCAATACCGATTTTCTTGGCTGATCGCGACCCTGCCCACCTTATTGCTGGCGCTGCCCGGATTGACCGGTTTTCTGGGCTTCATGCGCATCGCCGGTGGAGCTATCGCCATTTTAGTTGCCTTACTGGTGATCCCGGCACTGCGGACCAGCCGGGTCGCAATCAAATATTCTTCTTTTAATTTGGGCCCCCTCGGGAGTTCCGGCTTTCAGCTGCTTGTATTGCTGGCCTATATAATAATGGCCGTCGGTTCCCTGATGCCGCTTTAAGTTTTTAAGCTACGCTCATTTCAGGACCAAGGAGGAGTAAGATGCGACTTTACGATCAGCTTTTTTGCAACGGGGAAATTTACACTGTAGACGAGCGCTGCCCGACAGCGGAAGCGCTGGCTGTGAAAGGCGGCCGTATTGCTGCCGTCGGCTCTCTGGCAGAATGCCGGGCGGTGCTTGGCAAAAACTTTGAAACGGTCAACCTGGAAAACGGCGCCCTGCTGCCCGGTTTTATCGACACTCACCTGCATCCGACCCTGATGATCTATTTTGCACTGAGCCTGACCCTGGAAGAAGTGCGCTCTGTTGCTGAAATGCAGGAAACAGTGCGGGAAGCGGCGGCGCAAGAGAAGCAATCACCCTGGATCCTCGGTTTCAAACTTGACGATCAAGCCCTGGAGGAGAGGCGCCGGGTTAACCGTCACGATCTCGATGCTGCCTGCGGTTCCCGGCCGGTAGTATTGGTGACTCTTGATGGACACAGGGTCATCACTAATACCAGGGCCCTTGAAGAAGCAGGTTTGACTGAAAAAACCGCAGATCCGCCGGGCGGGAAAATCGAAAGGGAAGAGAGTGGATATCCCGCGGGAATATTTCATGAGCAGGCCGTAAATTTGATCCTGGATCGGGTCCCCCTACCGGAGTTGGAAGAGATCCAGGAAGCAGCAAAAAGTGTTTTTAGAGAATTGGCTGCCAGCGGCATCACCTCGATTGGGGCTGTCCTGCAGACCGGTGCAGAAGGCCCGGCTGGAAAGAACGGCGCTTTTGATCTGCCGCTGATGGAGATGCTGCTGGATCAGATCCCCCTTAGCATCTACAGCCTGATTATTTCCCGGGAAATAGAGCAGGTAGAAGCCGCCCGCCAAAGCGGGCTTCACCAGGAGACACAAGATGGAGCCAGTCCGGGCCGCAAAACCGGCGCAGTAAAAATATTCTGCGATGGTACGCTGCAGGCTGGTACTGCCTACATGGCTCAACCCTACACTAACCAACCCGGCAACAGCGGTTTCATGATCCATGAACCGGAAGACCTTTACGGGCGAATGGTTGCAGCACACCTGGCCGGCCTGCAGATCGCCATTCATGCTATAGGCGATGCCGCCAACCGGACCTGTGTTGATCTCTATAAGCGCCTACTTGAAAAGTACCCCCGCCGGGATCATCGCCATCGCCTTGAGCATGCTTCAGTTCTTAATGCCGGCCTGATTGCCGACCTGGCCGGTCTGGAGCTGGTCGTTTCTTCCCAACCATCCTTTTTGCATACCGAAGAACACTGGCTGCCGGAACAAATCGGCCCTGAACGGTGCAAATGGGCCTATCCCTACCGCTCACTGGTCGAAGCAGGAATTAAACTGGCCGGTGCATCCGATGCCCCTGTCTGTTCGCCCGATGTGCTGCAGGGGCTGCAGTGCTTCGTGACCAGGGAGGGATTTGTGGCGGAGCAATCGCTCAGCGCCGTCCAGGCTGTTCGCGCTTTTACCATTGATGCTGCTTACGCCCAGTTTGAAGAACAGATCAAGGGCAGCCTGAGCGTGGGCAAGAGGGCTGACCTGGTTGTCCTGAGCGCCAATCCGGTCAGGGTTGAGCCGGAGCATATCACGGAAATCAGGGTCAAACGCACTATTTGCGGCGGCATCACTATTTTCTGTGAACAGGATGGCCGCTACGCCTGATTCCGGGCTGAGAAACCGGCCTGCCAGACGCCTACCCGGCCTGCTCCTTATCCTTTTCCAAAACCCTGCCCAGCACCAAAGTGGTGACGATGATTATAATCAGACCGGCAACCCAGGCCACCGGCAAGGGCAACTGCAGTCCGGCCAGGATAAAGGCAACCAATGCCGCAAGTGCTGCCGTGAGGGCATAGACAATTTGAGTGTTAACATGGTCTATATGGTTACATCCTGCCCCTACGGAAGAGATAATCGTTGTATCCGATATGGGTGAGCTGTGATCACCGGTAATCCCACCGCTTAAAACAGCCGCAATCACCAGGGGCATCGAAAGATCAAGGGCGATGCCGATGCCGAAGGCTATGGGGAGCATAATCGAAAAAACACCCCAGGAAGTACCCGTGGAAAAAGCCATCAGCGCGCTGGCCAGGAAAACCATGGCCGGCACCAGGAACAGGGGAATATTGTCATCGATTAAACCAGTCAGGTAAAGGTCGGTCCCCAACAAGTCGGTTAACGTGCCAATACTGAACGCTAAAATCACAATCACAATGATAAATACCACCTTTTTAACACCATTGAACCAGTAACCGATCACCTGCCTGGCTCCGGCCATGCGGCGCAGAACCATAAGCAAACCGGAAATAAAACCGCCAACCATAAAGGCCAGGATAACCGATACAATGATCTCAGCCTCCTGGATAGCTTCCAATACTGTTCGCTGGGGGAAACCGCCACTAAGCAGAGTGAAGCCAAACAACACAATAAAAAACGCCGCCAGGGGCAGGAAAATATTGACCAGGGTCGGCCTGACTCCACCTTCAAAGCGGTAACCTTCGCCAGCCTCTTCCGGGGTTTTGCCTTTTAAAACTTCGCCGCTGTTGAGAGCGCGTTTTTCTGCAGTTCGCATCGGGCCGTAATCGCGCCTGCTCCAGGCGATGAAACCGACCAGCAGCAGGGCAAAGATGCTGTAAAAGTTAAAAGGAATCGCTCCAAAATAGAGGGTCCAGGGATTTACAGTTTCAGGAAGCCTGGCAACCTGAAGAGTCAGAATGCTGACGATGAACGCACCCCAGCTGGTAAAAGGAATGTTAACCACCATCGGAGCTGCGGTTGAGTCAATAATATAGGCCAGCTTTTCTCTTGAAACCTTAAGCCTGTCGGTAATAGGGCGCAAGATGGGCCCGACAATTACCGGACTGGCATCGGTCCAGGCGCCAATGAACATACTGGAAAACCAGGCAGTTACCTGGGCGCGCCTGGCACTGGTAACCTTTTTATTCAGGGCTTCAGCCAGGGCGTAAGCACCGCCGGAGCTTTCCAGAAGACCCACAAAACCACCCACCATTATAAAGAGAACGAAGAGAGCAATATTCATGGGAGCTGTCAGGGCCGGCAGCAGCAGTTCGGTGACGGTTACGCTTAGCCCTTTTAGCGGATTCCATCCGGCCAGCATGATAGCCCCTAAGTAAACCCCGGCCAGCAGTGAAATAACTGTTTTGCGCGTAAGCATGGCCAGAATTATAGCTGCCAGGGGTGGCAGCAAAGAAAGGAAACCGTATTCGCTCATTTTTTAGCTCACTCCTCGATCAGATTAAACCATCACGCATCATAGCTGCAGGGCCCTTGTTAATTTTAGCTATTCTGGCGGCAGAGTCTGCAGCACAGGAACGGGCAGCTTCCTGGGCCTGGTTTACGATTGCCGCCTCATCCATGGTTAAAAGGCGCCTGTTTTCTATAACAATGCGGCCATCAACTATGACAGTTTCAACTTCATGCCCCCTGGCCGCATAAACCAGGTTGGGCACTACATTTCTGACGGGATATTCAAGGTACGGTGACAATCCCGGTTGAGTCAAATCAACGATGATCACGTCAGCCAGTTTTCCCGGCTCCAGGCTGCCCACCTGATCGCCCAGTCCCACTGCCCTGGCTCCTTCCACGGTAGCCAGGCGCAGGGCTTTCCAGGCCGGCATAACCTTGGGATCACGGCAATGCACCTTGTTTAAAAGGGCGGCCAGCTTCATCTCATTCCAGATATTGTGGCAGTTGTTGCCGGGAGCCTGGTCTGAACCGAGGGCCGCATTGCCCCCGTGCTCCAGAAAACTGATCAGGGGCGGAACCAGACCATCAATAATAGCGATAGAGGCAGGACAGCAGACCATTGCCGCACCGCTTGTCGCCATGATGGCTGTTTCTTCTTCCGTGGCTTCGGTTAAATGGACTGCCAGCAGGTTCTTATCTATTAAGCCTAAATTTTGCAGGTAGGGTATAGACCTGCAGTTGTAGCGTTGGACAAGCTGATTGGTTTCCCGGTCCCCCTGGGCTACATGCATGTGGATCATAATACCGGAGTCTTCCGACTCTTTCTTGATACGAAGCAGCAAATCCCGGGGAACCATGTCCGGTCCCTGAGGCCCGAGCATACAGGTAATCCGCCCGCCGGCCCGGTTATGCCACTCTTCAATCAAGGCCATATTTTGATAAAAAAGCAGTTCCCCCTGGGTTTCATCAAAGGGGTATAGAGCTCCCGGAGGCAAATCGTCCATCTTTATCGGGACCGCCGTAATCAGCGATGCAACCCTGGCCCGCAGGCCTAATTCTTCATAAACCGGGCATATTGAACGCATCGGAAAACCGAAGTCAACAAGGGTGGTGGTACCGCTCTTTAAAGCTTCCAATGCACCAAGCGCGGCCCCGCTGACTGCGGCATCCTCAGTTAAGTTTGAAATGTAAGGCCCAAGCCCATAATGCATCCAATCGTCCATGTCCTGGGCCAACCCCCGGTAGAGGGTAAGCATGGCATGAATGTGACCATCGATCAAACCAGGCATGACCACCTTCTCCCGGGCATCAATTATTTTTGCCGTATCTTCAAGGGCTTCTAAGGGCAGTTCGCTCATCGGCCCAACTGCGGAAATCTTGTTTTCGGAAATCAGCAAAAAACCATCAGGAATAGCGCCGACTCCTTTGCCGGTCATGGTTAGAAGAAGGGCGTTTTTAATCAGAATAGCCATCAGCTTGTTCTACCCCGGATCTTATTTTGTATTAACTCCGAATTAGTGCGTGCACTCAAGGTTAATGCCTGATACTTCTTGATCTTTACTCTGAAACCTGCCAGTGCGCTTTATTTTTTAAAGTACTTAATCTATTTGCCGCCATCATGGCCGGTTCAATTCTTCCGGTTAGTCATGGTGATAAAATGCCGGCTCGCACGCCCGCAATAGCTTTAACTCCTGCCTGGCCTGAACCTGGGAATTCATGAGGAAGTTTTCACTTGAAAAGGCAACAGGATGATGTCTGGCTCATGTTAGATGCCTTTAGAGTTCTTGACAAAATTTTAGCATAGTGTAACAATGGTTGCATAATGGAACCGCATAATGAGGTGAACAAATTGGCTAATATTACTGTAAAAAATATCCCCGATGACCTTTATGAAAAACTAAGCAGAAGCGCTAAGATTAACCGCCGTAGTATAAACCAGGAAATTATTGTCTGCATAGAGAGCAGTGTGCAAGGCAAAGTATACACCCCAGAGCAGATTCTGGAAAAAGCCCGCAGACTACGTGATAAAACTGCCAGTCATCCGATTAGCAATGATGAGCTAAGACTAATCAAAGAAATTAAGCGTTTATGATTGTCGTGGACACTAATATAATTGCTTACCTCTTTATTAGCGGCGAGTTTTCAGAGCAGGCAGAAAAGGTTCTTTTGAAGGATCCGCAGTGGGCGGCACCGCTGTTATGGCGAAGCGAGCTGAGAAGCGTTTTGACTCAATATATCAGGAAAGAGTTATTGAGCCTCGCAGATGCCGTGGATATTATGGACCACGCTTCGCGGCTGATGGAAAATAACGAGTATGATGTAAACTCAAGGCTGGTTTTGGCCCTGGCAAAGGAAAGCAATCTTTCTGCTTACGATTGTGAGTTTATTGCATTAGCCAAAGATCTCGGTGTTAAACTTGTTACTGCCGATCAAAAGATTGCTGAGATATTCTCTGAATATACCATTTTCCTCCAGGGCTTTACCGGTGAGGCCTGAATTAGTTTGCTTCCTACAGATGCCTGGATAAAATGCAGCGTGCGGAGCACGCCCCGACCCCACAGTGATATGACCTTTCCCTTTCCTCTCAAACCCTTAATCCTAATGAGATGATTAGCTTGGCCGTTGTATATGCTCAGTATATACTATAGACAAGATGAGGCAGATGTATACTATAATTTGAAAGTGGGGAAACAGCCGGGCAGGGCGCCTGCCACGATCATTTCTCGGAAAAGCCGGGTTGGAAGAAAAAGACCAGATTGCGCTTGTAGTTAAGAACGGCGACATTACTATCGTGCCCGCCAAAAAACACCTAACTTTATGAGAATGTGCTGCAGATTATCACAAAACCTGCAAACCGACAGAGTGGGATACGGGTTAACCAAACGGTTAAGAGATATGGTAAATAAATATACGCCCGAACAAAGCGACATCATAGTGTCGGCAATAACTTGACAACATTATCCACAGTGTCGATAGAAAGAGAGTTTTAACATGCCGGATAAATTAATAATCAGGCAGGCCGAAGCAAAAGATTACCCCTTCATGCGAGAAATGCTTTATGAAGCTATCTTTATTCCCAAGGGTGAGGATAGACCGCCCTTTTCTATTATTGACGACTCTGCAATCTATAAATATATTAGCGGCTGGATGAAAGGATCGGATAGCGGTTTTATTGCCGAGGTTAGTGGAGAGGCAGTGGGCGCTGCCTGGGCCAGATTGTTTGAAAACGCTGAAGCTGGCGGATACGGGTTTATTGACAACAACACTCCCGAGTTAAGCCTGGCAGTTTTTGAAAAATACCGGGCCATGGGGATCGGAACAGCCTTAATGAAGGCGCTGATGGCTGAGCTTAAAGCAAAAGGTTATGAGCGCTTATCGTTAAGTGTGGACAAACTGAACCGGGCTGTCGGCTTTTATATCAAACTGGGGTTTGAAACAGTTAAAGAGCAGGAAACCGACTTCCTGATGCTTAAATATTTATGATTTGCGGCAAAACCTATAGAGAAAGCGGGTTCAAAATCTGCAAACCACACCTCTCGGCAACCTTAACCAGTTTATGGTCGGAGCAGACAAAGACAGGATTACTGGACTTGATTGAAAGCACAGTTGCCAGCTGCAGGGCATCAATCGGGGTCAGGTAATGTTCTGAACAGAGATCGACACTGAGCAGAACGACCTTCGGGGTAACTTCAAGAGTATAGATGGCACCACCGGCTATTTCGCCAAGAAAAATCTTCATCACCTGCTTGAACTCTGCATCGGAAATAATGCTATCAATTTCTGCAAGCCTTTTCAGGTTGGATACAACTTCAGTAATAGTCAGCTGAGAGATAAAGCGATTTGCTGTTTCTTCAAACACTTTTTTTATTATTTCTGTCCCCGGTTCATCAGTGTATCTTTTAAATATAGCGCTGGTGTCAAGAAAGTAGGATTTTTCGCTCATGATTGCTCTTCTCTCAGCTCAGTGGTCCTTTCAGAGAGCGAGAAGGGAACTTTGTTTAAGATCTTCTTTGCAACTTCAAGACTTTCTTCTTCATGATCAGAACCATATTTTTCACAATACTCCCGTACCAGTTCATGCCCCTCTCTTACAGGCTTTAACAGTATACCATCAATGAATACTGAAGCATCAAGGTAGCAACCTTCCTTGATGTTTAACTCTTCCCGTAATGTTGCGGGCAAGGTAACCTGGCCCTTGGCAGTCACTTTTACCGTTTTCATTTAAATTCTCCCAGTTGTAATCTATTCCTTACTCCTTACTTTCATTGTATGGCAAATAGTATTTGTTGTCAACGCGCATGCCAAGGGGTACGGCTTGCTAAAAAGAGTCAACGCCCCCGTCCCCCCGACTCTTTGATTTGATCAATGTTATCCTGTGATATAATACCAGCAAATAACCAGTGCTCAACTGGGACTAATAGGGTAGCTCACAGGAGGATAATAAATGAATTACGATTGCCTGATCAAGAACGGCACTGTTGTTGACGGCACCGGTGAAAAGGCTTTCCAGGGCGCTCTGGCCCTCAAAGACGGAAGGATAGGAGCAATTATAGAGAAGGAGAATGATATTGCCGCAACTGAGAAAGGTTGCAGTGAAGTCATTGATGCAGCGGGGTTGATCGTTTGTCCCGGATTCATTGATATGCATTCGCATGCCGATTGGGTTTTACCCCTGCCGGATCACCCAAAAATACTGTCTCCCTTGCTGGAACAGGGCATAACCACGGTTGTTGCCGGTAACTGTGGATATGCACCCGCTCCGCTAAAAGCCAATTCGCTGCATCTCGACCTGGTCGCCGCCGAATCAGAATTCCTGGCCGATCGCCCCTTTGCTTTTGAATGGGATAGCATGGATTCTTTCTTATCGAAGCTTGCATCAGATGGGGTTGCCCTGAATCTGGCTATGCTGGTCGGCCATGGCAACCTGCGTTTATCTATGTTTGGCAGCGATTTTTCTTATCCTGGCGATGAAGCTATAAATAGCATGAAAGATATTGCTACTTCCGCCCTTGAGGAAGGGGCTTTTGGGATCTCGCTTGGCCTTGGTTATGCGCCGGGTCTTTTTTCTGAGATGCGCGAGCTGGAAAACTTTGCCCATCTGGCCCGTGAGCACAATCGCCTGCTGACAGTGCATCTAAAGGCCTATACCAAGCTATCCGGGGCATATCCCCTGAAATTATTCGGTAACCAACCTCACAATCTAACCGCCCTGCAAGAAATGATCACCCTGGCAGAACAAACTGGAGTAAAAATGCAAATATCACATCTACTTTTCGTGGGCAGCAAAACCTGGCCCCTGGCTGAACAATGCCTCGCTTTAATTGAAAAAGCAGTTGATGGGGGTGCTGACATTGCTTTCGACAGTTTTCCCTACACCTGCGGCAATACAACTATCTATATCGCTTACCCGACCTGGTTTAGAAATAACATTGAGGCTAATTTCAGGAGCAAAGCGGCCCGACTGCGCGTAAAATTTGAAGTTGCCCTGATCTCAAGCCAGCTTGGCTTTGGACTTGAAGATTTTCAGGTGATCTGGGGAGGGCACCCGGAAGTTGAACCATATGAAGGTCTCTTCTTTGGCCAAATCGCCAAAAAGATGGGCTGTTCCATAGCTGAAGCCTTCCTGCGTGTCAGTGAGCTGAGCAAAGGTAAAACACTTTGCCTGATGCAAAAATACAACGGTGACGACAACGACCAGTCTGTGCTAGACCAGGTTATTTGCCATCCCCTTAACCTGATCGAAACCGATACGATCCTGACAACCCGGGGCATCCAAAACCCTTCGTCTTTCGGTACTTTTCCCAGGGTTATCCAACGCTACCATAAGGAACTGGCCAAACTTAGCCTGGAAGAAGCCGTAGCCAAAATGACCGGTCGCTCGGCCGAAAGATTCGGTTTAAAGGACCGCGGCACAATTAAACCCGGTCACTGGGCCGACCTGACTATCTTTGACTACGATCAGATTGCCGACAATACAACTTCCGAAGAGCTTGAAATAGGGCCCTCGGGAATCCATACTGTACTGGTCAACGGGAAAGTGGTTGTTGATAATGGAGCGGCCTATACAAGCCTGCGAGCCGGAAAAGTATTGCGGTCAAGCTAATATATACAGCCGGTGCGGACTGTCGATAGTTACCAGGCCATACAGCGGTCCGTGACCCCAGGCCCGAATATCATCTTTTTCAGCGCCGGGAGGTAAAATCAAAGTAACCTTGGCCCGGGAAGTGGGAAACTCCCACTCGTCTCCAATGAACTGGTAATATAGTTCTGCGGTAACGGAATACGCAGTTCCATACAAAAAGCTCTTTTAAAAAAACCCTGGCATTGCTTTAAAGAATCAATGCTTTGATCTGCTCGATGTTTTTTAGACCCACTGTCCTTTTGCTGTCTTCAATTTCATGAATCATTTTAACCACTATTTCATTGACCGGGGTCGGTACTTTCAGCTCACGACCCCTTGCTACTATGTAGCCATTTATATAGTCTATTTCACTCTTAATGCCTTTACAAATATCAACGTAAAAAGCAGGAATAATGTTTCTATGTTTTGTTTTCAACAACTCGATTATCGACTCGGCGATAAATTCTCTCAGCGCGATGTATTCCCGTGGAGTAAACTTCTGATCCAGGGTTTCGAGCCGGACGCCTTTCTTAGCTGACACTGCCAGGCCCTCGAATATTACCGACCTTACCACCGAAGGCATGCTCTCCTTCGCGAGGGCATCGCCTATTGTTTCACCAAGCAGGGTGGCGGTAGCTATAGAAGCATTGGCAAGCAGTTTGGTCCACCGGAAACCATAGATATTGTCAGTAATATGGCAGTCACTGACTATGGAAAGTATGTCCCGGACTGTTTCAAGAGCTTTTTCCCTGCCAGGCTCAAGGTTACCCAGCACAAATGAACCTGTTGATGTCTGGGTTAGATGTCCCGCCTTGACAAAGGTTGCTCCCCAGCCAACTACACAACCCATTGTTCTCTGCCTGCCAACTGCAGAGGCAATTATATCTTCGTTTATACTATTTTGCAGGGTAACAATAATAGAGTCGGCTTTGAGAAGCGGTACAATTAATTCCAGAGCCTTATCAGTATCCCCAGACTTAACTGCCAAAAAAACAATATCAAGCGGTTTATAAAGATCCTCAGGAGTAACCGCCCTTAGTGGTATCGCTAAATCTCCTCTGCAGCCATCTATTACCATGCTTTCGCAGGCAACAGTAACATGCTCATGCCATTGGTCTGCAACGGTTACATCAAGCCCTGCCCTAGTGAGGTAGGCAGCAATAATACCCCCAATTGCCCCACCACCAATGATGGTTATCTCTCGTTTGAGCAAGCGAAACAGCTCTTTTCATTTGTTTTGTTAAAGCCTTTATAAAACAGCAAGATTACAGTTAAGGTCGGCCGCTAAATTCAAGATACCTATTATAAGCATTGCGGATAGCCATCACAATAGCTCTTTGTGCGTCACCCTGGTATTTTCTTTCAACCGCTGCGATAAGTGGTTTGATACCATTATTAAGGTTACTGTTAATCAGGCATGAAATGATTATTTGTTGAGACAGCTCTGTGGCAAGATTGATAGAAACATTGATAATTTGCCCCGTATCTAAATCAACCTCCAGGCCCAGGGCAATCGTACCATAAAGCTCATGGGCGGGAATATTTTTTGGAAGTTGAGCATGCCCTACAAAGTAAACTGGATCCATATTCACTAAAGCCACCTTGTACATTATTTGCCGGTTTATAGCGATTTACAGGAAGTTCTTTTTCATAGAAGAAACAAGATCCCTGACTGTTTCCTCCACATATACACCCGCTTCGGTCAGGGCATTTATTTTTGATTCTGCCGTTCCCATCTTTTCGCTAATCAAAGCACCGGCATGTCCCATCTTTCGACCAGCAGGGGCCGTTTTCCCCCCTATAAATGCAAAAACCGGTTTGGGATAATTAGATTCTTTAATGTATGCAGCGGCTTTCTCTTCACTTGCACCACCAATTTCTCCAATCAAAACAACTATCCGGGTTTCTTTATCAGCGCGAAACATCCTTAAAACATCGACGAAATCGAGGCCACTGATGGAATCACCACCAATACCTACGCAAGTAGATTGTCCCAAATGATTCCTGGTAAGGGCAGAGGCTATCTCATGGGTCATGGTTCCACTTCGCGAAACCAGACCGATATTACCCTCACAATAAAGCTCAACAGGCATGACTCCAATCTTGCTTTTACCTGGACTGATAATACCAATTGTATTAGGCCCTACGATCGTGACACCATATTCTGCAGCTTTCCATTTTAGTTTTAGGGTATCATGAACAGGGACATGTTCAGTTATAATTACTAACATTGGTATACATGCCTCTATGGCTGCCATGCCGGCCTCTAAAACTGCCGGGGCCGGAACCATGATCATCGAAGCTCCAACATTTCCCCTCTCTACGACAACATCGGCCGGTCTATCATAAACCGGTATGCTATTCATAACACTGCCACCTTTACCGGGTACAACACCGGCGACCACATTGACGCCGTAATCGATCATGAAACTGCTATGCAGTGAACCCTGCTTGCCGCTCATTCCCTGAACAATGACAGTAGTTTTTTTGTCGATCAGTATAGCCATCAGAAGAGATTGCCTTTCTGTGGAACATTATGTTTTAGACCTAATGATTAGCTTTATAAAGAGGCCTTGCCTTTCAGTCGTTTTTTGAAACTAAAGATAGGACTGCTTCGACTGCATCATCAATACACCCTTCTTTGATTAAGGTGACAGACTCGAGTTTTTCAAGCATGGCCCAACCTTCTTCCTGAAAATGCCCCTGCATTTTGACCACTATCGGTAGATTCGCTTTATGATACTTTTCGTCGTTGATTGTTTTAACTATACCCCGGGCCATGTAAAGGCAGTTGTTGATACCGCCAAAAACATTTATGAGTACTCCTTTTATTTGGGGTATGGATAAGACAATCTGCAGGGCTGTGGCCATCTTCTCTTCTGAAAGGCCACCTCCGGTATCAAGAAAGTTGGCAGTTTTCCCATTGTAATAGGCTAATGTATCCATGGTAGCCATTCCCAGGCCTGCGCCTCCGCATAGCAGGCCTATTTCTCCACCGTCATTGATGATTACCAGTGATAAGCCCGCCTTTTGTGCCTCTGATTCCAGGGGATGCAAGGAGCTGTGGGTTTCTGGCAAATCAAGGGTTTTGTGTCGATACAGGGCGGAATCATCAATGATTATCTTGGCGTCTGCAGCAATTATGTTGTTGTCAGCCGTGATCACCAGGGGATTGATTTCCACGGTTAAGGCATCATAATCGAAAAATATTCGCTCTATTTTTTTCATTAACGAAGCTATCTGACCACTATATTTAGCTGGAACAGAGCAATCCCTGGCAAACCTCAGCAGGTCAGCATCTTTTATAGGTTTAAGGGGATCAAAGTAAAGCCTTTCAAGTTTGTATTCAGCCTCTTCGACGTTTATTCCGCCTTCCAGACTAAAAAGTATTACAGGCTTACTTTCATAGGGATCAATGGTAACAGCCAGGTATAATTCTTCTTTCGGAAAAAGCCTTTCTTCAACCAGAACAGCCCGCACCGCTTGGTTTGCCAAATGCAAACTAAAAAGATGTTTTCCCTGGATTGCTGCATCATCTAAGTTGTCGACAAAAAAAATGCCGCCCATCTTGCCCCTGCCACCAGAGTTTACAAGGGCTTTCAGAACAGCAGGCCTGCTAAGATAGTTAAAACTTTTCGTTAACGAAGCCAGATTACGGGCAACCCGCCCCTCGGGAATAGGTATGCCGTATTCTTTGAATATAGCCTTACATACATCTTCGCTAAGAAACATGAAATATAGTTCTCCAAAAGCTGATACCAGGTCTGGTCCGGTTATTATTTAACATCTTCCCTGGTGCGACGCTGATAGATGTTTTGATACACCTTCCAAAAGACAAATAAAACTATAATGTATGCGATAATAATCAGCATAGTCCGAATGATTGCCTCCACAGATTGATCAGGGTAACCAAGAGCCGGTATATTAGCAACGAGCAGAATTGGCAGAGCAAAGAAAATGGCCATGCCTCCGGAATAAACCAGATCTTCAGCCACCGGTGTATCAAAGTGAGCATCAACAACTCTTAGCAAGGCCAGACCAGAGCTGACCGTACCGGTTGCCAATCCAAAGGATGCAAGCATTCTTTCAAATTTGTGATCCAGGTGCATCTTATTCGACAGGAAATAAACCAGAAGAAGGGTAATCACACCACCAATGAAGGCAAGCGCCAAAATTTCTTTCCAATAGGTACTGATCATGGTAAAAGAAATGGCAGCTATAGCAGCACAAACCATAAAATCAATAAAAAAGCCACTTAAGCGGGTCATCAAACCCTTATCGATCACATGATCGATTTTGAACCTGGTAAATGCAAACCGAACCAAGAGGGCAAAAATTGCCCCGAAGACAAAACCAAATCCGCCAATGAGACTGGCAAAATCTTCACCGGCTTCACCCAAACCGGCAAGCAGTCCGGTAACATTGGTTATGAAATGGTAAGTGATTAAAAATACCAGGCCGATCAACGCACCCTGAAGAGCCAGTGTATCGATAGCTTCAGAAGCTGTTGTAAGTTTACCTGCTTCCATTTTCTGTTCCGAACGGGCAATAATTCCTGTGAATACAGACGGTTTAATCTTGTCATAACCTTTAAAGAGTGTAGTTTTCTTGTGGCGAACTCCCCAGTTAATCAAGACAATACCAACAACATAGGCAAATAGAAAGCCCAGAGCACCAAATGCCAGACCTACCTGCCCACCTCCGAAAAATCCCATCGTCTCCCAGGTTTTACCCATACTATAGGCTACGCCAGGGTTTTGACCAAACCCCATCACCAGCTGTACCCCGAATGATGGAAACAGGTGGGGGAAATAGGTAAGGATTAAAATCAGGGTAAAGAGCAAACCAAGTAAACCCTGAACGGCAAAAATCTGGCAGTGAATTGTCATCGTAGTGATTGCCCCGTAACCACGTTTAACATTGGAACCGCGTAAACCCATGGCTATATATGCTGCTGTCAAGAGGTGGTAGACATAGCTGCCCAGTACATCCGGATCCAGCACTTTGAAAAGGTACTGACCCAGAAAAAGTCCCAATAAACCAGCAAGAATATTGTTGGGGATTAAAAATTTCTGGAGAAACTTAATCCGGCTTCGCAAAAAAGTGGCAATTAATAGAAACAACCCCAGGTATGCGAAGTCAAGCAATGCTCCCCATGTTATGCCTTCCATAGGATGTCAACGCGCTCCTCTCCATTAGTTTTTATTCTTTAAACCATCTTTCATCACCATTTTAATCTCGGTTTTTCCGGTTTCCCCCTCTCTATAAGAGTATAGTAACCCGGATAATCGTGGGCTTTTACCATTTTGATTGCATCTTGAGGACATATTGCCTGGCAGACTCCTTCAAACATACAGCCATATTTTTCTACTAATTCAATATTTATAACTGCCTTGCCATCAACCAGCTCCATCACCTTGGCAGGGCATACTTTCAAACACCAGGAACAGCCGTCACATTTTTCCGGGTCAATTTCTATCTTCCCGAAAATAAAATCGCCCAGCTTTGATTCCTGCCAGCTTAGAATCTGTTTTTTTTCAGACATCTTCGCCACCGTCCCGCTGATTAGTAAATAATCTGTTTAGATCCATCTTCATACCATTCAATAGCATGGGTATCCCTTTCAATCATGCCGTCTGGTTTTCCCCTTGGGTAACCCAGTGCTATACTGCTGGCGAATTCCCAGGGGTATTCTACACCAAGCCGCTCATTCCATTCTGCTGCATATTGGAAAAGCAGGCGGGCAAAGCTAATCCAGCATGTTCCCAATCCAAGGCTGTGAGCCGCTAAAATCATGTTTTGACCGGCTATCCCACAATCCAGGTCGGGGTTACTGATACCCCTTACATCCTTAAAAATAATTATTGCTGTCGGTGCATGGTGAAAAAGAAAAGTCCTTCCTATTGACAACCTGATGACTGCCCTGTATGGAATTGGGTGGAGCGGCTCCGGTGGCTTGATTTCAGCCATCATGGCCGTGAGGTTCTTGCATATTTCGGCTACACTGGCAGTCATTTCGTCAAGCATTTTACGATCCCGAATAACAACAAATTTCCACGGTTGACAATTGCCGTGCGACGGGGCAAAACGCCCAGCCTCAAGGACCCTTTTTACAAGCTCTTCAGGGACCTGCTCTTCCTTAAAATAACGGATGCTGCGCCTTTCAAGGATTACCCTTTCAACCTGGTTCCATTCGCTGCTATTGCCCAGTTTAAACACCCCCATTTGCTAATCTTCTAAGGGATCTCTTCAATTAATGCGGTTTCTCCAGGATGTGAATCGCCATAGCTGCCTCACCGCCACCTGTAAAGGTCCCGCCGCCGTTTTCAGCAAGGGCAAGGCGCGGTCTGTTTACCTGGCGCTGTCCTGCCTCACCACGCAACTGTGTAACAAGTTCAAAAATCTGAGCTAAACCTGACGCTCCAATGGGATGCCCTCTTGAAATCAGACCTCCACTTGTATTAATGGGCTTTATGCCTGTTAATGCTGTTGCCCCCAATTCGGCATATGGACCACCTTCTCCAGGTGGGCAAAACCGCAACCCTTCGGTAAGATAAAGCTCCCCAAAAGCAGTGGCATCATGTACTTCCGCCAGGCTGATATCTTCCGGACCAACTCCAGCTTTATCGTAAGTCAGGTCAGAAGTCAGAGTGCATAGATCATTATCTCCGGCGTTTCGCTTCCCAGAATTTAGAACAGATGCACGGATCTGAACCGCTCTTTGCCTGGAATGCTTTTTCAAGAATTTTTCACTGCATACTATGGCAGCAGCTGCACCGTCACCGGCAGGAGCACACATTGCCCGGGTTAAGGGATATGCTACTTCGCGATCCTGCAGTACTTCATCTACAGTCATTGGGAAAGTATACTGAGCCAGGGGATTAAGAACGGCATTGTTATGCGCTTTTGAAGCAATAATAGCCAGTTGGTGCTGTGTAGTACCATATTTGTTCATATGCCATTTTGCTCCCGCAGCATAAAAATCCATAAATATTGACCGTTTCTTAATCTTTTCTCCTCCTGCTGGTTGATTATTTTCTTCTACCACAGTTTTTTGGGCATTGAGAAAGTATTCGAGGAGTTTCCCCATCTCTTCAGCATCCGTTCCGCCGAGGTTTTTAAAGCGGGTTTTAGGGTTCGGATCATACCCTTTTTCTACTCCTATCGCCAGTGTACAATCATAAAGACCTGCTTTCACTGCAGTCCAGGCTGAATGAAGAGCAGTAGATCCTCCGGCACATGCATTCTCAACATTGGTGATCGGTATACCTTCAATACCATGAACTGAAAGGGCTATCTGACCGCGAATCGAATGCTGCCCGCTATGCATTCCCCAGTATGCATTCGAAAACCAGGCAGCCTCTATATCTGCCGGAGTTAGATCACAATCTTCAAATAATGCTTTGAGCCCCTGACCGGTAAGTTCCTTGATGGTCTTATCGGGATATTTCCCGAACTTGATCATACCTACACCATAGATATAAACATCTTCAGACATTTTTTCCTCCTGGCTAATCATTTAGCAATCCTGCCTGTAAGACTACTGCTGCCGTGGGTAGGTCAGCGACATGATCCCTCCACCTGTCCATTCCAGCATCTCGTTCATGCCATCCTCAATTAAAGTAGCCCTGGCATCTCTGAATAATTTTTCAGTAATATATTCCCTGGCCAAACCATTGGAACCAAGGATTTGAACTGCTTCGTCTGCCACCTCATATGCAGCCCGGGTGCAGGTTACCTTCGAAATAGCTCCATATTCAATTAACGGTATGGTCATCAGCTCAGTATCGTAGAAATTAGAAGTAGCCTGCATAGCCAACCGGGATATCGCCCTGCTGGTTTCAATTTTGGAAAACATCCTGAATAGGCGCTGCTTAATCGAGGCATGCTCAATAATCGGTTTGCCACCCTGAACCCTGATTTTTGCATATTCCAGGGCTTCTTCAAAAGCTGCTCTAGCCAAACCAGTTGCCAGCGACCCCATATTGGAATAAGCGTAGGCCCCAAAAACAGCCTGCGTAGGTATCAGGGCATCAACATCAACCAGTAGATAGTTTTCTGGAATCCTTACATCATCAAGATAGATTTCACCCTGGTTTAAATCTCGCTGACCGACTTTTTCCAGGGGTTTGCCACAGGTAACTCCATCCAGGTCTAGCGGACAAAAGAAGAAACTACCACCCTTAAGACCTTCTGAAGGATCTACGCCTCCACTGATAAAAGCATGAGTTGCAATAGAGCCACCGGAAATCCAGGCTGATTTTTGGCCTTTGAGAACCCATTCATTACCTTCAAGCCTGGCCTGAACATTTCTGCGAAACTGGGGATTTCGGTAAAATTCCTCCCCCACTCTTGTCAAATTCGTTCCGTGATCAGGTTCAGTATTAGCCAGGCAGCCTCGAATGCTCCCATCTTTGCATTCACAGTATGGTTTAACATATTTTTCTATAAGTTCTTCATTGCCGGCCCTAACCGCCATGCAAAAGGGGATTGCTGAAACACAGAGTTGAACAGCCAGACCGAAGCTACCCCAGGCTAGTTCTTCGTTAACAATATGGAGCTGCAGTGGCGACAGCCCGCCGCCGCCAACTTCCGCCGGGAGTAAAACTGAATGGTAGCCCTGTTCATAAGCTAAGCGCATAAACTCCCAGAAAGGAGAACCCTCGGCTATAGCTTCTTCAGCTGTCATGGCATCAAGTTCCCTGGAAATGGGGCGCATCACTTCTGCCGCAAATTCATGAGCGGCTTTTTTGAGGCTGAGATCTTCATCAGTCAGGTTTGGGTTTAAATCATAGTAACTCATAAATATTCTCCTTTACTTGATGATTTAACTTTATCATTAGCCTTCTATAAAGCTCAGCGTTTAAGCTCGTAACCAGTCGTTGTCAGATCCCATGTGTTATCAGTAACACCGCGCTGCTTCAATTTGTTCTTTTGAGCTCGCTGAGTCCCGGTTTTTTCTATTTTATCTGCAAACTCAATAAACCTAGGCACCATGAAATAGGCAAGTTTATTTTCACACCATTTAATAATGTCCAGTGGATCGATGGCTTTTCCCGGTTGCAGGACAATCATAGCCATCACTTCTTCTTCACCCAGTTCCGAAGCAACCCCGAAAACCGCCGCTTCGAGTACAGCGGGGTGTTGATTGATAACTTTTTCCACTTCCCAGGAAGAGATATTTTCACCTCTCCTGCGAATTGCCTCGCTCTGCCGGTCTACAAAATAATAAAAGCAGTCCTGATCATAATAGACATAATCACCACTTAAGACCCAGCCGTCCTTATTTTTATTCGCTGACGCCTCTTCATCCTTGTAATAGGTAACTCTATAGTTTTCCCCTTTTATTCTTGTCATTAGCTGGCCTGTTGTCCCCGGCTCTACCTCATTGCCGTCATCATCAACTACTTTAGCCTCGCACCAATCGGCCGGCTTCCCAATGGAGCCAACCCGTCCTTCCGAGTTTATAAGGGCACCAGCGCCATCCACGGCACCATAGCCTTCAATCAGGCGAACATCAAAACGCTGTTCAAAAGCCCGCCAGACTTCTCTTGGTGCAGCAGCACTGGCTATATATTTAACAGGGTTATTAGGATCATCTTCTTTTTCCGGTTGTTTGTAGAGGATAGGAATCATCGCGCCAAGAAGCGAGGTCCAGGTTGCATTGTAACGGCGTGTATCATCCCAGAAGTTGGCAGCGCTGAATGATTTACCGAGAGCTACGGTTGCACCGACGTCAAAAGCCATCTGCACAGTCAGGGCCAGGGCATTGGCATGAAACAAAGGTAAACAGGTATAGACAACATCTTCCGCTTTATAACGAGAAGGTCTTTTCGCAAACATAGGTGATATGTGCGGAAAAACCACTCCCTTGGGAGGTCCAGTTGTTCCCGATGTGTAGAGAATAACGGCCATATCATCGGGTTTTAATGCTGCTTCAGGCAGATCAGTGGATTCACTCACTATTTCGCTAAATTTATCTAGTTTTGGCCCACGATCATAATCGGCAGGTAATTCTTCCGCCGCCAGGATTAAATTCTTAACCTTTTTAAGCCCTTCGAGAATATTTTTAACATTTGGCCACAGCTGTTCATCAACAATCAGTGTGCTTATGTCCGCATGATCAATGATATATTTTAATCCCTCCCCTTTCAGCGCTGTATTGATCGGAACTAAAACTCCTCCCGTTTTAGCCAAAGCAAACCTTATCAACACGTAGTCAGGGTGGTTAGCTAAAAGCAAACCAACCTTATCTCCTTTTTCAACTCCAACATTAAGCAGGCCATTAGCGATACGGTTACTGCGAAGATCGGAATCCCGGTAACTTAATGATTCGTTTTGATATAGGATAAATGGCTTATCATTCCACTTATCTGCTTGCATCCTGATAAAATCACGCAATAACAGGTTTTTAGGCTCAGATTGGTTATTCATAACCTTTCTCCTTTTCAAATAATGTTAAGCATAAAAAATAGCTTTATACCTCAGCCTGAAGATGCAAACCGAAAGTACCAAGCTAGAATCTATTTACTCCCTAAAATAAACCAGCCAGTCTATTTTTGGTAAATAAAGTAGCTTTTATGGCTTTTATTTAGCATTTTAACATTATTAGAAATATGGTGCAAGATGCAAATAATTAATATTTTCACAATTAATATCATCGTTGTTCCGGGCAATTAACCAGGAAGTAGTCAAATATTATATCTGTGGACAACCCATAGATTGTTTATACGATCCAAAAACCTCCCCAGATTGATGATATGAAATAACCGGCAACACAAAGTATTATCAGGGTCATGAGCATAGCCAATATGCCCCTGAGGGCCATTTTTTTGACATTAATACCGTATCCGGCTGCCAGAGCAGGACCGCCTGAAGAAGAGGGCAAGACAAAGCCTGCATTGGCTGCTGCTGCAGCAATATATATGAATGGAATTGGGTTAATACCCAGGCTCTGTGATGTGCTGATGACAATCGGTATAACTATTGCACATGCTGCCGTGTTGCTGGTAATGTTTGTCAACAGTATTGCAACCGCACCAAAAACCGCCAGGCCCAGAAAGAGGCTGGTTACATAATTTGACATGAAATTCCCAAAGAGGAGACCCGCTCCGCTTAGATCTATTATCTTGCCCAGGGCAATACCGCCAGCAAAAAGATATATAAGCCCCCACATTATTTTGGGTTGGGCATACTGCCACGTTAACAGGGGTTTACCTTTAACAGTTATGGCAAAGCATATTATACCGGCCAGTAAAAATATATAGGCAGGGTGCAGCAAAGGCAGCGTGGAAATATAGAAAGGGCGCAAAAATGTAAAAACAACGGTAATACTAAACAGGTAAAGGCATACTTTTTCTTCCCTGGTTATCGGGCCAAGCTCGAGATAACTATGTTTAATATATGCTGCTCCTTTTTCTACTTCATTTATTTCAAAGGGGAAGGAAAGCAGGTAAGCAAGAAGCACTGATGATGTTAAAAGCATCAGAGGGAACATCCTGGTCACCCACACCCAGAACATAAACTCATGACCACTTACCGTTTCTTCAACAAGCCGCATTGTAAGCAGATTCATGGCGCCACCCAGGGGCGTTCCAATGCCTCCGACACTGGTTCCCCAGGCAATTGCCAGTAAAATTCCTGTCGCAAATTCACTGGTCTCTATCCTGGCACCACTAATATTCAAATACCCCAACATTGCGACGGCAATAGGAATTAAAGTAGCTGCTACAACTGTATTTGGCAGTACAGCACTCATCATAATGGATAGGACAAACCAGAAAAATATCTGGCTCTTTACATTTACCCCACCCCTGAATAAGAACAGCAGGGCTAATCTTTTATCAAGGCCCCACCTCATCCAGGTAACAGTTAGAATACTTGCCCCCAGGAGCAGGATCACAATGTTGTCAGCATACGAAGGTAGTATCTGCTCCATAGGGGCAAAATTAAAAAGCGCTATAATCGGTAAAGGCAAAAAGGAAGTAACCCCCATATGAACCGGACGGAAAATCCACCAGGCTGCCATCCATAACAACAGCCCGAGGGCACCCCTTATTTCAAAAGTCCAGAGAGGTAATAACAGCATGGTTGTAAATAAGATAGGGCCAGCGAGCAAACTGATTACATGTAGGTGCTTATTATGCATCATGCTTCAACCCCCAATACTGCCTGTGCTAATTATTGCGTGCAAATTAATATTAGTTATTAAATTAGCCGACTTTGATTTTACTTACTGGCTATTAGTGATTAGGAAAATAAAAAAGCCAGCTTGATCACCAAGCTAGCTTATATTTACTCCCTGAGACAGACCCCGTAGTCTGTCACCGGTAAATAGAATAGCTTATTTCAATAATTTTAAAGTATTATAACAATGAAATAAAAATAGCGCAAGTTATTTCTCAGCAATTCTTAAAAGGTTTTTAGATAGCACAATCAGTTTGCTTTCACCTGCTTTTCTGAACCTTTTAAAAGATCAGTGAACTGGAAAACAAAAGTAACTAATGATTGCCTGTTAGTCAGAGGTACTTTTTTTCTCAACAGTGATGCCCGGTTAGAAGCAGTTTATTTATAATAACTGGACCTGATCTGAAGAGGAAAATGTTTGCTGCTATTACCTGATAACCCAGGCCATGTAATTGAAATAGCTGATAACAGGCATTGCTCGACAGTTCATGTCAGAATTTAGTTTGCGGCTGCCCTGCTTCTTAGATGTCAACAAAAAAATTTAAAAGCCAGGCTGTAAGCATCTTCTTAAAAGATAAGGTAGTCTATTTAATATTATCCCCACCACAAAGAGTGTATGCCAGCACCTGTTCGGTCATCCCTGGCAATGTAATATAGCCCAACTCCAGAAAACTCCAACCGTCTGGCAAAGCTTTAGAGCCAGCTATTTCCAGAGTATTGCTTCCAATCAGAATAGCTGTTTCGTACTCTTTAGTCAGTACTTCCAGTCTTGAAGCAACGTTAACAACCCGGCCGATTACTGTGTAATCCATTCTTTTTTCACTACCAATATTACCTACAACAACAGTGCCACTGTTCAACCCTATACCAAGTTGAAGAGGTTTTTCTCCATTAGCTAACCATTTAGCATTGAGTTCGTCCATCATGTTAATCATAGCTACAGAGGCTTTCAAGCCATTGTCGGCATGGTTTTCACAATCAACTGGCGCCCCAAAAAATGCCATAAAACCATCACCGTTAAATTTGTCCAGGGTGCCTTTGTAGTGAAATACAATTGAGGTCATGGCACTGAAGAATTCATTGAGCCGATTAATCACATATTCAGGATCTTCTTTCTCGCTAAAGGCAGTAAAATTTCTCAAATCGGCAAAAAGCACAGTTAATTGCTTCTTTTCGCCGCCCAGTTTAATTTTTTCCGGGTTATTAATCAACTCGTTAATAAAATCTAAAGAAATATAACGAGAAAAAGTGTTTCTTATCCAGCGGCGTTCATTCTCGGAGCGAACAAAATTATAGATCATTACTGTCGAATAATTTCCGGCAATAATGGCCAGGGCGGCAAACAGGTTGAGCCAAACCTGCTTATGAACCCAAAACATATAGAGAGTAAAAGATACAATTGAAGCCAATAAGAGAGCTGATGCAAACGCCTGCCATGGTGAAAATTTTCTGGCCATAATGACTGAGAGCAGCCACACAATAAATAACATTGCACAATTGATATACCAGGGCATAGCCCTGTAATAAAGGGATTGCAAAATTGAATTAACGGCTGAAGCATGTATCTCAACACCGGATGCCGGCAATGAATCAGCCATGATCATATTTTCTTTTGTAAAAGGGTTCTCAAAATAATCCATCATTACCGGTGTGGTAACACCGACCAGGATTATTTTGTCTGACCATTTATCAGCAGGTACTTTATCCTCAAGAATATCCACGTAGCTGTAAGTTGGAAATGTTCCTCCAGGACCCCAAAAATTAATCATCATTTGGCTATAATCATCAAGCAAAATTTCAAAATTCGGTGCACTGAGACGATCATCTTCAACTTTAAGCGACTCTGGATCAAGGTTATAATAACATAAGGCAGTAGCAAGGCTGAATGAGGGATATGGCTCCTGGTAATAGTTAGTGTCAATAATGCTGATTCTACGTATTATATTCCCTTTTTCAACGGGAACGTTTATAAATCCAGTTCCATATGCATTTTGTAGTAATTTTTCAGTTGGCAGGACTATCTGTTGATACCAGATGCCTTTTTCATCTTGCTCATAAGTAAAAATCGAGGCCAGGATCACATTTTCTGCACCACTGATAGCTTGCGAAAAATCTAAATCTTCTTGTTCCTCACCAGGAAAATCAAATAGCAAATCAAAAGCAACCACTCTGGCTTCCGCTACTTTGTCAAGCAGACTGACGTGTACGGAGCGACGCCAGGGCAGAGGGCCGAGTTTTGCAACAGACTTTTCATCAATTGCTACAATTAATACTTCATAACCTGGATCGCTTTTGCCTCGAATGAGGAAAAAATTATCATAAATCCACAGTTCCGCCTGATTGAAAAGCCCCGAATAAGAACTAAAAGCAATTATCATTCCTATTAGCAAAGGAACAACAATTGCTTTATGTTGTTTGAAACTTAAGATAGTCATACTCGTTATCTATTTAAGCCAGGGGCACTTCCACTTTTACCCGGGGAGCCTCCACTCTGACCCGGGGCGCTCCCACTATTACCCGGGGAACTCCCGCTTAAGCCCGGGGCACTTCCACTATTACCCGGGGAACCTCCGCTTAAGCCCGGCGCACTTCCACTTTTCCCAGGAGAACTCCCACTCAGGCCTGGTGCATTACCACTATTCCCGGGAAAATCCCCACTCAAACCGGGGGGCATTCCGCTATTTCCCTGGTCATTATTCAAACCTGGTGGGCTCCAATCATTTCCCGTGTCATTTCCAAACAGGCCTGTAGTTGGTTCATTTATACCAGCCGAGGCACTGTCTTGATTTGACTGCGTACTATCTCCTTCAAAACGATCAATAATATTACTGTCAAATGTCTTTTCATGCATGATAACTTGATCCACCCAGCCAATTACTCCACGCCAATCTGTAATAGCATCTGATGTTATGTCTACTGGTTCACCCGGGGGAAGCCCTTCCGCACCGACTATGACTGACTGGCCCGGCTTAATTAAAGTGCTTACTCCGGCAGCAGAAACTTCTACTGCACCGGACAGGACACTGGTAACTTCTCCACTGCCTGTCAGTGCATTCATCCAGACTGTGCCCCTGATACCGGCAACACCCCAGGGCATTTTTACCTTCATCCTGACTTTTCTGTTGGAATCATTGTATAACAAATCGACTTCATTGTTCTCCAGAGGGACGAGAGAACCGTATATCTTCCCCATTTCTAAAACCAGGCTCACATAGCAAAGTTTGAGATCTTTATCACCTGTAAGATTTATTACATTTTGCTCTATAAAAAGGTTATTTGACATTAATCCTTCAGGGCCGGCCTCACTGGCAATTGGTTCAGCCCAGGCTTCCTCGACAGCCAGCCTTGTGTCGGAATCCATAAGGATACGCGAGCCATCGGGCCAGATTAGCTCGGCCATACCATCTGGACCTGTAATAATCACAGAACCTGCCACGACTTCAGGCTCGTCAAAAACAACAGCTTTCTTTCCTGTAGGGGCATGTAAAATAACTTCTCCCCTCAACGCCACGAGCCTGGCATTAACCTCGACCTCAATCGGCGATGATTTAAGTTCATTGTCGGTAACTTTTTTGTGTAAAATGTTTAGGTCCGAAGGATAGAAATGAACATAATTATTAATGGAAGCAGCACTTTCGTCAATCATTTCCTGAGTATATCCACTGTAAACGGAATTTACAAAGAGGAACATAGGTAAAATCAATATAGCTAAAAGCAGGTATAGTTGTTTCCGGTTTAGTTTATGATCCATTTTAACTAATCCTTTGTGTCCAAGTTGCCGAGCTAAAATCTCGAGTCAATAAAAACCCGCAAACCGTTGCGAAAGGTTGCAGGTTCATCTTGTATCTAATCTAACATAACCTTTTCGTCAACCGGCCACAAAACTAGATACCACATCTCACGCCGGTAAGTTCGTACTTATAATTAGCGCTAAGTTTTTTATTGCTTATTATATAGCTATTACATTATACCATAAAAAATTTGTATATCAAATTATATTTTATATATTTACATTATTTGAAAAATAACCGGCTCGTATAAAAGCTTTGTCATCCCTACTCCTTTTCAACCCGTAAAAAAATTTTAACGATTTCAGGGTCAAACTGGGTCCCGATACAGCTATTTATTTCTTCTATAGCTTCAGCATTAGTTGATTTCGCACGATAGGGTCGATCTGATGTTATTGCATCATATGCATCAGCTACCGCTATTATTCTGGAAAAGAGTGGTATTTCCTTGTTTTTTAAGCCTGCAGGATAACCATTGCCATTATACCACTCATGATGACTTAAAACGCCGGTGCTGATCTTATCAGCGAGGTGTGACGGTTTGATTTCCGACAATATTCTACTACCAATAACGGGGTGTTTTTTTATAATCAACCAGTCTTCTTTGCTTAA
>CAZVLE010000050.1:0-29778 GCA_964627855.1 uncultured Syntrophomonadaceae bacterium
AGTACGCAAAAGTTGAAATCCTTCTGTTCAGACGTTCTTCCCTTAGATACAGGCATACTCCTTATTTCGAGCATATCCTGAAGACCCTGCTTAAGGAAATAGATTTTTCCATCGACTGGTATGCCAGTCATATTCGGCAGGAACAGTATGATCCTGCATTCCCGGACTATTGTAACGAGGGTGGCGTGACACCTAAAGCCTCATAAAGCTCAAGCTGCTTTTTAGTCATTTCGCCAATCCGCGGCCTGCGTCCCGGCTGTTCGAAACACTCAATGACGTCGAATTGATCAAGCAGTCCCTGCATGGTGTACTTTTTAAAAAGCTCTTTTTCTTGCATTTTCTTTTTGACATAGGAGAGATAGATCAGCGCTATGAACTCAACAAAGAGCTTACCGTCAAGGCTCTGATCTGAAGAAACGAGGGCGCGACGAAAGTTTAAACGCTCTTTGAGATTGCCAAAAGCCTTCTCCGCCAGATCTTTGTTGCGGTAAATCTCAAGCGCCTTGATCGGATCTTTGATATCGTTGCTGATCAGAGCGAAATAGCCGTAATTCTTTTTGGCTTCATTAATTACATCTTGTTTCGCTTTAACCTTGACACCGCGTACAGGTGTTGAGGTAGTTTCAAAATACCTGCTGTAGAGATGCTCATGATCTGCTACACGGTTGCCAGCTACGAGTTCCTGCTGCAGGTTGGCCAGCAAAATATTTTGACGTCTTTCGTCTTCGGTTGCTTTTTCGCTGTTGTAATAAAGATGCAGATACAGCCGGCGTCTGCCTTTGATTTCATCTTGCTTGTAAGGCCTTTGCTGAGAGTACTGCCAACTGATAGTGCTTGAACTAGCATAAAGATCATAGTGCTGGCTGTAGTTGCTCCAGGTTTGCATTTCTGCACGGAGGCTGTCGATATGGGCTTTGACGTAGTTTAAACTCACCTTGGTTGCCATCAGAAATTTGTAGTGATATTGAAACAGCCTGTTGATATTTTCTTCGCTGTAGAATCCGCGATCCATGAGCAGTTTCACTTTATTTAAAGATAAGAAGTCCATATCAGCAAGCAGGTTTTTGACCGTCTTGACGTCCGGTATGTTTCCAGCCAGTTTACGATAGTAGAAGGGCAAATTAGACTTTTCCCCGAAAACAAGAGCCAGGTTAATTTGAGGCATTAGGTCATGCTCCTTGTTGTAACCGTGTTTAACCTGTTTTAAGCATTTTGAATAACTGGAGATGGTAGTGATATCATAAGCCCAGTATTCATCTTCTAAGCGCCGTTTTCCCTGCAGGCAAAAAAACTGCTCCCTTTCTTCTTCCCTAATCGATGCAAACAGTTCACTGCTCCTTTGCGATGGGATGTCTTCTCCAAAGGGATGCTTGTGCAGAGCGGCCCACTTGGGAAAGCGCATCAGCGGGTTGTTATCTTCTAAGACCAGAAAATAGGCTATGGAGAGAATTTGAAGATGCCTGTCCGGGAAGCACTTTTTTAAGTCAGTATTGAGGCCAAGCTCTGCACCGATCTGATCAAGCAGGTAGGTGGCACCATAAAAATATCTGGCAGATTCAACGGTGGCAGTGGGACCGGGCTTCAGTTTTGCTTTAGTCTCGCTAGTTTTAGCTTTTTGTTTGCGGGTCGGCACAATTTTACCAGTTACGGGATCAACTTTGCCGATGCACTTTCTTTTAGCCCTGGACTGTTGCTTCTCCTTGTCCCAGTAGGATACAGACTCATAAGCATAGGTTATTCCGGTAGACTTGTTAGTTTGATAGACAATAGCCGGCATTTTTTCGCCTCCCGTCTCGTTACACTATTATAACATGTAACGAGGATAAAAGGAAGCGGAAATGCTAATTTATTCGATAATATAAGGGTATTTAGAGTGTTACATCGTTACACTTTCCGGGAATGCAGGTATGATACAACTTACGTGCACTATGAATATCTTCATCCCTCTTACGGTTCACTATCATACCTGATCACAGAAACAGTTGTTAATTCCAGTAGTGGTAACCTCTACCTCGTAGTGTATAATCCGATGGATGAGCTAACTGCAGCTGTTTTTCACAGCCTGATCAAACCTGAAGAAAGATCTGCTCAAAAATTAGCCGGCTGGCCGGAAAAAGTAATGATTACAGGATAACCCTGTCAGGTTAGACAATATATTACAAGCTAAAATGGAAATGACCGGCCCAGGAACCAGAAGAAAGGTTTGCTGCCCCAGTGAATTATAAAGAGTTTGGTAGATTGATAAAAGCTTTACGCCTTAACAGCTATGACGAAAGAGGAGCGAAGCTTACGCGTCAGAAACTCAGTGAGTCAGTCAACCTGACTCCCGATCAGTTGGGGCGGCTGGAAAGGGGAGACCGCAAATTTCTTGACAACGCTACTTTTCACCTGCTTGCTAATTCATTTAACCTGACAAACCTCGAAAAGAGAGAGCTGTTGATAATCTATGCCAATATCTCTAATGAAAAGCCTCCTGAGCCGAGTAACTCGGAAACACAACTAGATGGACTCATAGCCATCCTGGAAAAACTAAATGCTCCGGCTTACGTGACCGATGCTTATTGTAATATAGTGGCCATTAATGCAGTCAATCTTGCTTTACAGGGACTCACTGCCGATATTATTGACTATTTAGGCACGTTACCTGTTGGCTATAACATGTTATATTCAATATATGCTCCCGAATTGAACTTCAAAGAGCTGTTGGGTGAAAAGGAGTGGGAAAATAGTGCCTATATTGCCATGCTTTTTTTCCGTCGCTCAACACTGCCTTACAGGCACACCAAGTACTTCAACTATCTCCTGCAAACGCTGAAAAGAGAAAAACAGTTTGCCATAGACTGGTACATAAGCCACAGAGAACAAGAACACACTGACATATCCTACCAAGTATTAACCTATGAGCACCCTCTTTACGGTCCTCTCTGTTACCTTATTTCAGAAACCATCATAAAATCCGCGCAGGGTAATCACTGCCTGTTCATCTATAATGCCATGGATGAAACCACTACCTCTGCTTTTCGGGAAATGCACAGGCAAAGCGGGTCCAGGGTTCAAAGGCTGGCACCTTGGCCGGACAAGAGAAAAATCGGATGATTACTTTTGCATAACCTCTCTCACCAGTTCAAGATCGCTGATCTTATCTACATCGATGCCGATCTCTGCATGCTCACAGTTAACCGCCCGGGCTCTAAAATGAAGCAGCCGCGATATTGAAAGCTCAAGATCTCTTACCGAAAGGCTTCTCAAGAGATATTTAAAAATTAGAACGGGGGGGAGAATGCGCAGCAGCTTCAGAGGTTTCTTACGGTATGAGATGAACAGCTCTAACTGATCAAAACTATTGAAGAACCAGACAGGATTGACCAGGCCAAGGTTGCCACCGGTGATCTGCCCTTCTTTGAGGCGGACATAGGTGCGCTCTGTTTCCGGATAATGAAGCCGGAATACTTGACTCTCAAGAATGGGATAGTAGAGATCGTGATCATAGGGCGCACAAAGTTGGAGAAAGTTTTCAACCATCTCTGTGGTTAACAAAGGTATATCACCGGTGACAACAAGACAAAGGCGATCCTGATCAACTACATGCAGCCCTGCTGCAACGTTCTCAAGCATGCCGGCTCTTTCAGCCACTATTTCAAAGCTAGGTCCCTGGTTGCGGAGCGACTCCAGCTCTTTAACCGGACCGATTACTACAATACGGTCTATCGAAGGGGCTTCCGCTAGAGCCTGAAGCACATAAGAAAGAAGGGGCTTGCTATTTAATGATATGAATGCTTTGTTTAAAACACCTTCTTTTTCGGTTAACAACTCCTGCCTGCCCCCACCGGCTAAAATTACAGCATCAAACATACAACCACTCCTCGTTTCCGACCTCGGTCCAGCTGAGATAGGCCCTGCCACCATTATCTCTTATTGCGTAAGCTAGACTGCGAGCCGTTGAATAATCTTCAGTAAGCATAAAAAAAGCCGGACCGCTACCCGACAGGGACGGTCTTAATGAAAGAATATGAAAGGCGCTTTTAAAATTGCTCAAACTGCTATAATGCTTAATAATAATTTCCTCAAAAGTATTAGTCTGACCAGCTGCCAGCCAGGCGATAACTTTAGCTTTATTGCCCTTATTGATCGCTTCAATAAGCTCATCTACCGAAGGCTCCCCAAGGCTGCCGGAATCAATTAAACCGTAAGCTTCGGCAGTTGATATAGACATAGCCGGAGGTAAAGCCAGAACAACCCAGAAAAATGGCAGGGGAGGGAGCTGTTGCAATATTTCACCCCGGCCCCGGGCAATGGCTGTTCCTCCCCGCAGGCAAAAAGGTACATCTGAACCCAGCCGGGCTGCCAGTTGCAATAGATCGCTTTTTTTTAAGCTCAGTTGCCATAATTTATTTAAGCCCATAAGAGCCGCCGCAGCGTCGCTGCTACCACCGCCAAGACCGGCCTGCGTAGGGATATTCTTGTAGAGAGTAATTTTAACCCCGGGTAGTGATTTTTTGGTAAGACTTCTAAACAGGGAAGCAGCCCTGCAGACCAGATTATCAGCACTATCAAGTTCAGGATCGGTGCAAGAAAAAACCGATCCATTTGCCTGGGTAAGCGACTCAATTAGCAGGGTATCACCTAAGGATATCTGTTGCATCACAGTTTCCAGATCGTGATAGCCGTCAGGCCGGCGCCTGAGAACATTTAAGCCCAGGTTGATTTTTGCAGGTGCTCTGATTATTAATCGCTGAGACATCTTCAGCTTATCTTGACCAGGCGATCATTATTGGTAATACCGGGAATGCGCCCTCTCTTGGCCAGCGCCCTGCCACTAACTTCTTTAAGATCCATGGTCATATCAATTGCCGGTGCCCGTGAAATATAGCTTCCAACCCCAAAAGCATCAGCGCCTGCCTCGGCCAGAGTTGTGATTCTATCCGGTTCCAGGCCGCCTGAAACTATAATTTGCACATGCTCAAAGCCTGCCTGGTCAAGCCGGGCTCTTGTTTCACGAACCAGGCCGGGGGTTACACCCCCCCTTTCTCCGGGGGTATCAAGACGAATCCCATTTAACCTTTTCTTCAAGGCTTCGGCAACCCTTAAGGCCTCTTCAGCCTCATCCTTGAAGGTATCAACCAGAATAATTCTCGGAGCATCTTCGGGAACAAAGCGATCATAAGCCTCAGCAAGCTCTACCGTGTCGCCGACAACGAGAAAAGCAGCATGGGGCACTGTCCCCACGGGAGTCCGTCCCATTAGAAGGGCCCCCAGGATACAGCTACAGGCATCGGCACCACCAATCACGGCTGAGCGCTCCATTACAGGCGCTACCGCAGGATGGAGATGCCTGGCACCATAACAAATAACCCTATGATCTCCTGCCGCATCTTTACATTTTTTTGCAGCAGTAGCCCACCCGCTTGAACTTGCAAGAATCCCTAAAAGTGGGGTTTCGTATATGCCAAAGTCGCTATATCTTCCGCGAATGCGCATTACTACTTCCCTGGATTGCATTACAGCACCTTCATGGAGGGCCCAGATTTGCAGATTGCGATTACGAAGCAGGTAGAGGGTCTCATCTATGCCGGCCAGGACGCCATCCCGCGATGAAAAGATTTCAGCTGTAACTACAGTATCGGCATGTCCAATCTTGGCAAGTAAATCCCTGGTCCGAACAAAATAGATATCGCTGGTCAGGCCACAATCAATTTCTGCCTTGCTGGCGGAAAAAAAACGATCATCAGAGGATATTTTTAAGTTAGCCAGATCCTCAAGTGTAACAAACTCTGCAGCTTTCATTTAGTGCCTCCATGTCGGTTAGATAATATCTATGCCCAGTGTCTTATCCATTTCCTGCAAGGCAAAATTATGTGCTTCCAAATCAAAACTGGCAACAGCCTTTTTAGGAACTGTAACTTTATAGCTGAGCATACTGGCAAAAGCAGCCGTGTATAGAATACAAATATTTGTGCATACGCCAACCAGCTCTAGCTCGGTAACCCTTTTGTCACGTAAAGTAAGATCCAGATCAGTTCCGAAAAAAGCGCTAAAACGCCTCTTATAGATTATCCGTTCTCCCGGCTTCGGAGCCAGTTCATCAATAATTTTCTCGCCTTCTGATCCGTGCAAACCATGAGGCGGAAACATAGCAAACTCTACATCATCTTCTAGATGACGATCACTTAAATAAATAACCAATCCTCCTTCGGAGCGGTACTTGTCAATTCTCTCTTTTACTGCCGGAACAAGGTCTTCAGCCATCGGTCCAATGTAAAGTGCTCCTTCGGGTTTTATGAAATCGACTAGCATGTCAATAACTATGAGCGCTTTCAAGCATAGTCCTCCTCAACTAGTATCATGCATTCGCTATTCTACAAAAGCTTCCATTATCCTGCCCCCATGGCAAAGACTCATCTTGCTGTCAGGGCATGAATTTGAAAAAACCTATTACCCTGTCACTTTGTTTTACCCCGTTTTTTACTTGCAATTATTGCAAGTCGCCGCTCTCAAATCGCTCGCTTGCATCTTGCAAAAACTACTACTGTTAATTAGCTGTTGCAATAATTGCCAATGCATGCTCAATAAAAGTTGTCGATGTACTAGTATTGATAAAAGCCTTTTCCTGTTTTCTGGCCCCATTCTTCTTTTACGTATTTCTCTACGACTGTCGGCGATGGCTTATCTTCTGCTTTGCCTGTATTCTGGTAACGTTCCATGGCAATATGGTAGGAAAGATCAATCCCGGTTAAATCCATCAGACGGAAAGGGCCAAGGGGATGACCAAGGGCATTTGTGACGGCACTGTCAATATCTTCAATAGATGCGACACCGGTTTCCAACAGGTAGAGCGCTTCATTAATAATAGCTGATAGAATCCGGTTAACCAGAAAACCATAAACCTCTTTCTTTAAGAGAACCGGCTCTTTGCCAAGCCTGCGGGCAAGATCCATAGTTAGTTCAGCTGTTTCCAAAGCGGTGTGAGGCCCCTTCACCACTTCTACACATTTCATAACCAGGGCAGGGTTAAAAAAATGCATATTGCAAATATTTTCCCGTCTATTTGTAACATCTGCCAGAAGTGAACTGACTATAAAAGAGCTGTTTGTTGTAATGATCGCATGGGGGGGCAGAATCTGATCGAGCCTTTTAAAAATCATGCGTTTTAAGTCAAGTTTTTCAGTAGCAGCCTCGATAGCGAAATCTGCTGCTTCTGCAGCCTCATCAATACTGCTGGTAAACTGCAAGTTTTTTCGCATTTCCCTTGCCTGCTCTTCAGCTATCTTTCCTTTGTTAACTCTTGCCTTTAAGTACTTATCGGCAAAGTCTTCCGCCTTCTTCAACTGTTCTGTGCTGCTGTCGATACAGGATACATTAAATCCTTTCATGGCAGCTAACACCGCTATCTGGTGCCCCATATTTCCAGCACCGACAATACATATTTTATTGATTTTATCAAGCTTTTTCACCGTCATTACCTCCTATGATTGGGTTCATGAAAAAAGTAAAAAACCGGATCTTTACAGATCCGGCCTTCAGTCGAACAACAATCAAAAGCATAAGAGATCACTAATTATCATTTTGCCCTCGGCAGATACTTATAAATGCTTAGCAATAACCTGTATTCATAAGGATCACAGCCCTACTGTGCGGCGCAAATCACCTTCACTGAAACTAAGTTCAACGGTTTCAGTCAAAACATCGGCATAACTAAAAGAAAGTCTTTGAAAATAATTATTCTCATCGACACGAACGATAAAAATAGAAGGGTAGAGGCTTTCCAGCACCCCTTCTTTTTCATATGTTTTCCTGCGGCCGCGATTGGCTCTCAATTTGATCGTTTCTCCGAGATGAGATTCAAGCTTCTTGCGGATTTCAAATAGGACATCCTTGGCCACCATTTAAAACCACCTTATTATTAGTCTACTATGAATTGTAACACAATTTAAGGTCTTATGTCAAGAAATAGTCCGATATTTGGCGATTAGAGGCCCTGAGAAGCAAATAGTGCTAAATATTAGCGAAAATGCAGTGAGGAGTTCAGGCTACTTGGTAAACCGATCGGCCACTGTCGTCGCCCCAAAAGAATCGGGTTTTATGCAAGCCTGGTAACCACTGCCAATAACCATACCAACAACTTCTTTAATTATTTTCCTGGTCTCACCCTTTTCGCCGACATCGAGGTGTATCTCAACGTTTAAATGGCAATCTCCATTTTGAGCAAGTTGCTCAGTAATGCGAGTAGCCACCTCGAGACTGAGAAAGGTTTCATAATAAATACGTTGACGCAGACTTTCCATGTAGCGGGTTTTTTGTTTATGATAATAAAAACGCCCACCCTTTCCTACACGGTGGACAACTACAGCGGTAACAAATATTACAGATTCATTGAGCAGGGAATGAGAATCAGTACCAATAATCAGCTTGTAAGAGTCATCCGGGTATTCGTTTGAATAGCTGACAAGATCTTCAAACATTTCCTCAAAAGAAACCTGACCCCTCGACGGGCTGGTAAAATGCATCTAGCCGGCGACCTTTCACAAAATATTGATAGAGTAATTATATGTTATCGTTGCCAGCATTGCAAACTGCTGCACCGACAACTCTTCCGGACGTGCAGTCGGTTCTATCGAAGCTTCCTCAAGCAACTTAACCGACTTACTGCGGTTGGAATTGATAGCTCTGCTTAAATTATTAAGCATCGTCTTGCGCCGCTGTTGAAAAACAGTCTGGACAAGAAAGAGGAAGTGTTTCTCGACGTCTTCACGGAGGGCCCGCTTTTTGGGTGTTAAAGCTATAACTGCTGAATCTACTTTAGGGCGAGGCCAAAAAACATTGCTGCTAGTATTAAACAAGACTTTTCCTTCAGCATAATAACCGCTAATCACCGATAAAGCTCCATAATTACCTGCGCCAGGACTAGCTGTCAGGCGATCAGCAACCTCTTTCTGGAACATTAAAACAGCCCTGCGGAAAGGAAACCCTTCTTTAAACAGATTGTACATGAAAGGGCCTGATATGACATAGGGAAGGTTCGATAAGAGCTTGACATTTTTTGAAGTGGTAAAGTGTTCTGCGATCAGTTCGTGCCATTTAAGTTGAAGAACATCTCTGTTAATAATTCTAACCAAAGGCCAGGGTTGGAGCAGGTCTTTCAACAGCTGCACCAGGCCACGATCAATTTCGAGGACCAGGCTGTCAACGCCGGAGCGGGCCAGCATTAAAGTTAAAGCCCCTGCACCTGGCCCAACTTCAATAACAGCATCGGCCGGCTGAAGTTCAAGAGCAGAGATAATTTTACGGGCAATATTTGCGTCAATCAAAAAGTTCTGACCCAGCTGCCGATTTGGCTTCAGTCCATATAGTTGAAAAAGGTCCTGCAAGACCCTGGGTGATGTAACATCATCAATATCTTTCATCTTCAGCCTCACATCATTAAGTTCAATTTGTTAACAATTGTACCTTCCATCGTCCAAATAAGTCAAATTGGGGAGAGGGGGTGGCAAATTGTGAAATGTAAAACAGTCCGGTGGAATACGATACTGATAATTGCAACTTGCCAAACATCAGATAATAATAATTTATCTAGCCTGATTTGTCACAAAAATATAATGACAAAAGGTCACTTATGCATTATAATATATTTTACAACAGTAACAATTCACCTATTTAAGCAATTTCCTTGAGAAAGGGGGCCGGCTTTCATAAAGTTTACAGTTTCAGATGTCCTATAGTTTTAATTATTCTTTAAGGAGGCAAATAATAAAATGGCAGATTTTCAAACTATCCTGGCAAACTTAAACAAGAAGATTGAAGCAGCTGATCCGGCAAAAATGAAGGGTGTCAGCGCAGTATATCAGTTTGATTTAACCGGTGACAACGGGGGCGTTTTCCACACTGCTGTTGACGACGGTAAAGCTACCGTTGTTGAAGCAGCACATGACAATCCAAATATTACTATTAGCATGTCGGCAGATGATTTTGACGCAATGCTCGAAGGAAAACTTAATGCAACCTCTGCTTTCATGGCCGGTAAACTGAAGGTCAAGGGAGATATGTCCCTGGCCATGAAATTACAGAGCTTGCTTGGTTAACTCCTGTAAAAATTCAGTAATATATGCCTTAACCGTAAAAGTATAAATTAAGCGATGAATCTGACAGCGTTCACTGTTCTTAGCAACAGTGAACGCTTAGTTATTTGCTTTACAAGATTGGCTTAATATCAATCAACCAGGTTGTCGGAAAAAAGCCTGATGGCATTGAGGTAAACCTGCAGCGCCAGGTCTTCAAGGCTACATTCAAGAGCAAGCGCAACACGTTCATAAGTAAGCTTTATATAAGCCGGTTCGTTGCGCTTGCCCCGATAGGCTTGCGGGGAAAGATAGGGGGCATCAGTTTCAAGTAAAAGACGATCCGATGGAATAAACTTAGCCAACTCACGCAGATCATGGGAACCAGGGTAAGTTACCGGTCCGGCAAGCGATATATAGAACCCGAGATCTAAAAAAGCTTCAGCCCAGTGGCGATCACCGGAAAAACAGTGCATAACACCAACTGCTTCAGGCAGATTCTCTTCTTTTAAAATTTTTAATGTTTCAGCATGGGCCTGGCGACTATGAACAATAAGCGGCTTTTGCACCCGACAAGCCAGGCGCACCTGTTCCCTGAAAAGGTTCTCCTGACTGTCACGGGGAGAAAGGTTGCGATAAAAATCAAGGCCGGTTTCACCTATGGCAAGAACGTTTTCATCCTTTGCCAGCTCTTCAAGTGTTGCAATAATGCGGGCATTAGCTCTGGAAGAGCCATGGGGATGGATACCGATGGATGCAGAAATTTTATCATATTTTTTGCTTAGGTTAACAGATGTTTTTGAACTGGCCTCATCGGTCCCGGCATTAAGTATCGCTACGAGACCGGCCTGCCCGGCTCTTTCTAAAACCTGATCGAGATCATCTCGAAACTGGGGAAAGTCAAGGTGGGCGTGAGTATCTATAAGCATAGTTAAATTAACTGACCCTGCTTCCGGCAGGCATATTTTGATCCACTGTTGTCAAGGCCAGGCTTCCATCTTCTGCCGTTGCTGCCAGCAACATGCCCTGCGACAAAATTCCTCGCAGCTTTACCGGTTTCAGGTTGGCAACAAATAAAACCAGCCTGCCAATCAGTTCATCGGGTTGATAATATTCGGCGATCCCGGCGACAACCTGCCGGTTTAAATCTTCACCAAGTTCAATCTCAATTTTTAATAATTTATCAGACTTGGGAATCCTTTCTGCTGCAATAATCTTTGCTACTCTCAGATCAACCTTCTGGAACTGATCAAGGGTGATCAGCCCCTGTGCAATTTCAGCGGTTTCACCGGCAGAATCCTGATCAACAGGTTTTTCTCCCTGCATTTCCCTGATCTCAGCCTGCAGATTTAAACGGGGAAAGAGGTCTTCACCCCTGGCAACAGTACTACCCGGTTTTAGTAAACCCCACTCTTTTAGGCTGGCCCAGCTTTTTAACTCAGCAGAATCTATAATGCCAATTTGCGTCCAAATATTTTCCGGCGTTCTGGGCATGAAAGGTTGAAGCATTACGGCAATGAAACGAATACTTTCAATCAGGTTATAGATGACAGTGCCCAGGCGATCGCTTTTCATCGAATCCTTGGCCAACTCCCAGGGAGCATTTTCATCAATATATTTATTGCTGCGTCGGACTAGCTTCCAAAGCTCAGCCAGAGCATCACTGATTTTCAGTTCGTCCATTAATGGTTCTATAACAAGCGGTGTTTGCAAAGCCAGCGATCTGAGCTCAAGATCACCTTCTCCATTTTCCGTCAACGGCTCCTGGAGCACTCCGGCAAAATAACGTTCAGCCATTGTCAGAGTCCTGCTGACAAGGTTACCAAGATCATTGGCCAGATCTGTATTGATACGGTTAATAAAGTTTTCAAGGCTAAAAATCCCATCCTGCCCGAACGGTATTTCTCGCAAAAGAAAGTAGCGCAAGGCATCTGAACTATAACGACCTGCCAGCACACGGGGATCGATGACATTGCCCTTGGATTTTGACATTTTCCCTTCCTGAAGCATTAACCAGCCATGGCCGAATACTGTTTTCGGCAGAGGCTGACCCAGGGCCATCAGAAAGATAGGCCAGTAAATGGTGTGAAACCTGAGGATGTCTTTACCGATCAGCTGAACATCAGCAGGCCAAAATACCTCATAGTTGCTGCCTTCTTCGCCATAGCCAAGGGCAGTAATATAATTGCTTAAAGCATCTAACCAGACATAAATAACATGTTTCGGATCGAAAGGAACCGGGATACCCCAATCAAAAGAAGTGCGGGACACACAGAGATCTTCAAGGCCGGGTTTGAGAAAATTGTTAACCATTTCATTTTTCCGGGAAGGTGGTTGAATAAACTCCGGATGCGCTTCAATGTGCTCCAACAGCCTCTTGGCATATTTTGACATTCTAAAAAAGTAAGCTTCTTCTGCAATCAATTCTACTTCTCTCCCACAATCAGGACAAGCCCCCTCCTGCAGTTGCCTCTCGGTCCAGTAGGCTTCACAGGGAGTGCAGTACCAGCCTTCATACTTGCCTTTATAAATATCTCCCTGTTCATGAAAATGGGTAAATATGCGAGCTACCTTTTCTTTATGTCGCAATTCTGTAGTCCGAATAAAGTCATCATATTGAATGTCTAGCTCCAGCCAGAGTTCCTTGATCCAGGCAACTATTTCATCAACAAAAACAAGTGGTTCCTTACCTGCTGATTCAGCTTGACGTTGTATTTTTTGACCATGCTCATCTGTACCTGTCAGGAACCAGACTTTATAACCGGTCAGTCTCTTAAATCTGGCCAGGGCATCAGCGGCAACGGTAGTGTAAGAATTACCCACATGTAGTTTATTGCTTGGGTAATAGATTGGTGTGGTGATATAAAATGAGCTCTTGTCCACTAAACTGGGGCCTCCTCAATACTTTGAAAGATGAAGTTAATTATATCAGAGCAGATCTAGCTGTCAAGATTAGGTTAACAAAGCAAGAAATCTCATGTAATATTCTTGTAAAGTTGAGTAATTAGGGAAATTACCTATTGACTTACCATGTCAATTACTGGTATAATAGCCAAACCAGTCTCGCTCCATTAAGAAAAAAAGGAGGAAATACTTTGAAATCAACGGGGATTGTGAGAAAAGTAGATGAGTTGGGTCGAGTTGTTATACCTATTGAACTTAGACGCACACTGGGAATCGAAGTCAAAGACGCCCTTGAAATTTATGTAGATGCTGAAAAAATTATTCTTAAAAAGTACGAACCTGCCTGCCTCTTCTGCGGTAATGCCGACGATGTAAAGCATTTTGGTAATCGTATTGTCTGTCGGGAATGTATCGAAAGCCTGGCAAAAGATTGAGCAAAAATAACCTCAAGCATTTACAGGGGTGCGGTTAATTCCGTGCCCCTGTTTATTAAGGACGATCCACTTCTTCAAGAGGAAATTCTCTGACATAACCAGATTCTTCCAGCTTAACCTGCAGGGTTTTTTTATTGATATTTACTTCGTTTACCCTTCCTTCACCATCGGGTGTAAGGACGCATTCACCCGGCCTTGGCATCTCCTCACGGGCATCTTCATAAGCACTGGCTTCGAAACGAAGGCAACACATTAAGCGACCGCATACCCCGGAAATTTTTGTTGGGTTGAGAGACAGGTTTTGCCCTTTTGCCATCCGGATCGAAACAGGTTCAAAATCCTCAAGAAAGGTGGTACAACAAAATGGCCGACCGCATGGACCAATCCCACCCTTATGTTTTGCTTCATCGCGAACGCCTATTTGCCGCAGTTCAATCCTTGTTTTAAAAATGGAGGCAAGATCTTTGACCAGCTCTCGAAAATCTACTCTTTCCTCTGAAGTAAAATAAAAAATAATTTTGTTCCTATCAAATGTATACTCAACACTAACCAGCTTCATATCAAGATTGTGCTCCAGAATCTTTTGTCGGCACTTATCAAAGGCGACCGTTTCTTTTTGTCTATTTTCTTCCACTCTTGCACAGTCTGAGTCAGAGGCCATACGTATAACTTTCTTAAGTGGCAAGACCAGCCCTTCCTTTGGTATTTCTTTGTCGGGGATAGCAACCAGACCAATCTCCAGACCCCGGGCCGTTTCAACTATCACCCGCATACCTTGCTTATATTGATCTGAACCTGGTTCAAAATAGTAGGTTTTACCTGCTGGTTTAAAACGAATTCCAACTACCTTAGTCATCGAAGCAACCTCCTTTGCAGCATAATAAACATTCTTTCCAGAAGCAGCTGACGGTTTGCATTAGTATTTTGACACTGTTTAAGAGTCATATTGATCATTAAGACAGCGTCTATCAGGGCAGAACAGGCAATAGTTTCGGTCCACTTTGCAGACTGCCCGGGGCTTAGTAAAGTCTCACCCCGTTGGCAAAGGTTCTGCAATAAACCATCCCTGTAAATCAGACAGACCATTTCCAGGAGAAGGATGAAATCTTCTCTTTCAACCAACGAAGCGGCCCAGGAAATCAGCTGCAAGGCGGAATCACGACCTGTTGCCAATTTGTAAGCGAGCGTTTGGGCCTCATTAAGTTTATTGTCAAATTCTTCATCTCCAGCTATCTTCAATGCATAGCCTGGAAGGCCGCCACTTACTCGGGCGATAAAAACAGCTTTCTCCAGAGAAGTATTCAGTTTACGTTGCAGTAGATCAATAATTTCTTTTTCATTTAAAGGATGTAAAACATAACGTTGGCATCTTGATACTATAGTATCAAAAAGCAACTCCGTTTTCTCAGCAAGCAATATAAAGTAAAGGCCAGGGGGTGGTTCTTCCAGAATTTTGAGCAGGGAGGAAGCAGTTTCAGCAGTCATCACTTCAGCTTGCTCAAAGAGGCAAACCTTCTTTCCGCCCTGCAGGAAAAAACTGTTTCTAACAGAACGAACTTGCTCAATCTTAATTTTTCGGCCATCCGGCTTGATAAGAAAAAAATCAGGGTGGCTACGGTGTGAAAAGCTATGGCAAGACCGACAAATCTGGCAGGGCTCTATGCCGGCACTTTCAGGACATAAAATGGCTTGAGAAAGGAGGCTGCCCCAGCTTTTTTTCCCGCTGCCGGCAGAACCTGCGATCAGGGTGGCATGACTCAAACGATCGCCAGACAAAGCCGCAGAAAGACTCTGCTTCAATTCATTTTGCCCTGCCAAATCGTTAATACTCATAACCAGGCCTCTGGGAAAAGCGTTCTCCAAGCAGCTCATTTACAAAGTGCCAAATGAATCTGCCTTGCTCTTCTTTACTCTTTTTTGCATCTATCACAATAACCCTTTGTGGTTCCCTGCTGGCTATCTCCAGGAAACCATAACGAACCCGCTGGTGATAACTAAAATCTTTCTGCTCCATCCGATCAGCTTTTTCGCCACGTCTGGCAATCGCTTCCTCCACAGAAAGGTCCAGCAGGAATGTCTTGACCGGAAATATTCCGGTAGTTGCTTTATAGTTCAGGTAACGAATCAAGTTAAGATCAGCCCCGCCTCCATAACCCTGGTAGGCCATTGTAGAATCTGTAAAGCGATCACATATTACTATTTTACCTCCTCGCAGAGCGGGCATGATAAGTTGCTCGCTCAATTCTGAACGAGCAGCCATGTATAAAAGCAATTCGGTTTGTAGCGTAAGGGAATAATTATTATGCAGTAAAACCTGCCTGATATCTTCACCTACTGCCGTCCCTCCAGGTTCTCTAACCACAATAGAGGGAACAGCGCTAGACTCCAATTTTTCCTGTAGTAATTTAACCTGCGTCGACTTGCCACAACCATCAATGCCTTCAAAGGTTAGTAGTATTTTACGCGTTTTCAACACCTCGAATTCAACAGTCAGCGCCTTCTGATACAATGATAGCACTCCAGGTTCATCAGGAAAAACTCGCAGGTTTTGAGCAGTAACAATAAGTAAGCCTTAGAAGCTATAATTCGGGGCTTCCTTAGTAATCTGTACACCGTGAGGGTGGCTTTCTTTTAGCCCGGCACCTGATATGCGAATGAAGCGGGTTTTTTGCTGCAACTCGGTGATGTTGACCACGCCACAGTAACCCATGCCGGCTCGAAGACCACCGGCTAGTTGAAAAACCATATCTCCGACTGTTCCGCGAAATGGCACCCGGCCTTCAATGCCTTCGGGAACAAGCTTCTGCTCATATTCCTGAAAGTAACGATCTCTGGAACCTTCTTTCATGGCTCCAAGGGAACCCATCCCCCTGTAAACCTTGTAGCTGCGACCCTGGAATATTTCAAACTCACCGGGGCTTTCCTCTGTCCCCGCGAGAAGGCTGCCAATCATCACGGAAGAAGCGCCGGCTGCAATAGCCTTTGTGATATCACCAGAGAACTTGATGCCTCCGTCAGCAACTATTGGCACATCCATCTCATGGCCAGTGCGACAAGCTTCCCTGATAGCCGTTATTTGCGGCACACCAATACCGGCAATAACTCTTGTTGTACAAATAGATCCTGGCCCAACTCCTACTTTAACAGCATCTGCACCGGCTTTAATTAAATCGCGAGCGCCTTCAGCCGTTGCTATATTACCACCCATAACTTCAACATCAGGGTAAAGCCTTTTGATCTCTTTCAGAGTATCGATGACCGGCTGCGAGTGACCGTGTGCAGAGTCTATGACTATCAAATCAACACCAGCCTCTACCAGCGCTTCAGCCCTGATAATTGCATCACGACCAACACCTACTGCGGCCGCCGCAAGCAAACGCCCATTGCTGTCCTTAGACGCACGGGGGTACTGGATAGTTTTTTCAATATCTTTAATCGTAATAAGACCTTTCAGGTTAAAACCATTATCAACAATAGGTAACTTCTCAATTTTATGCCTTCTGAGTATCTCCTGTGCTTCCTGAAGTGTTGTGCCTTCAGGAGCAGTAACCAGTTTTTCATGAGTCATCGCCTCACCAATTGGACGTGAATAATCCTCTTCAAAACGTAAATCCCGGTTAGTGATAATGCCAACAAGTTTTTCACCAACAGTAACCGGAACACCTGAGATACGGTAGCGTTCCATTAATGCAGCGGCGTCATTGAGAGTGTGTTCTGGGGAAAGACGAAACGGATTTGTTATAACTCCATGCTCTGATCGCTTGACCTTATCAACTTCTTCTGCCTGCTTTTCAGCACTGATGTTACGGTGTATGACGCCAATACCACCTTCCCGGGCAATTGCAATAGCCATCCTTGCTTCAGTCACTGTATCCATTCCGGCAGACAGTAAGGGAAGGTTTAGTTTAATATTGCGGCTTAAGCGGGTGGTAATCTCTACATCGCGGGGTAAAACTTTTGACCGGGCCGGCACCAATAAAACATCATCAAAGGTTAAGCCATCCCAGGAAAATTTGTCATCCTGCAAAATTGTACTACCCCCTGTTTGTATCATTAACAATATACGCTCTTAAATTGCCATGATCATAACAAACGCCCCTGTCAGTGTCAACAAGAATGACTTGCCAAAAAGCCAATAATGCTCCTTGCTGAAGTGCTTCAGGCAGGATTATAAGCAAAAGAACAGAATTTATTGATCAGGTGAATTATAAGGGGGAGGGAAAGGATTGCCTCACATTACAATAGGTGGAGAAAATTTTTATTATGCTGGAAGCGATACAATAGGTGGCACAGCAGTCATCTTTTGTCACGGTTCAGGAGGGGGACATCATCACTGGGTTTATCAGTTGAAAGGTTTAAGAAATGACAGAGTCAGCCCCATTGCAGTAGACTTACCCGGGCATGGACGGTCTGGAGGATCTTTATCAGACAGCATTGCGGGATATCGTGATTGGCTTTACCGTTTTGCTGAAGCATTAAACCTGAAGTCTTTAATTATTGCCGGCCATTCAATGGGAGGAGCTATTGCCCTTGACTATGCCTTGCACTACCCTGATCAAATCAGCGGGTTAGTCCTGGTAGGCAGCGGATGCAGGTTAAGAGTTATGCCTGAGCTTTTGAACACTCTACGTGAAGGTAAAGTCCCTGATATAATGGTTGATTACTTGTTCAGTGCCAAGGCAGAGCAGGGGTTGATCGAAAAAGGACGCGAAGAAGTGCAAAATACTGATGCCGCAGTTTACTACGCAGATCTGAGCGCCTGTGATAGGTTTGACGTAAATGAAGAGCTTGGGCGGATTAATAAGCCTGTTTTAATGATCTGCGGTTCAGAAGATCGACTTACACCGGTAAAATACAGCCGCTATCTTGAAAACAACCTTCCCGATGGCAGAATTCAGGAAATCGCAGAAGCCGGACATATGGTCATGCTCGAAAGGCCGGAAGAAGTTAACCTGGCGATTAGCACATTTGTTGAAGAAATAACCGCCGGTTAAAAAGTGACAGATGTCAAATACAACGGATCTAAACTGTAAATAAGGAGCTACACATGGAAAAAAAGCGCAGTTTTTTTAACCTTGAGGAAACCCTGCGGCAGGCAAAAGAAAAATTTACCAAGCTTGATCCTCTTACGGTAAGCAAGCTCGCTGACGTGGAAATAAATGAGAGAGAAAAAAGCATTTATGTTCCTTTTATCAATGAAGAATACCGGGTCTGTTACCGTGACGGCAGGGTCAGTAGCAAAAATGGAGATGATGCTTCATTGTATTTTGCCATTATTATTCTCCATTACCTGGCTACTGCAGACGGTACACCACTGACAGGAAGGTGGGTCGCTTACCGCCATCTACCTGGTGGCGATATTTATAATGAGCCTTTTCAGAAGCGGGCAGTGGTTCCTTTTCTTAAGGCCTTTGGAACAGACCCCACATTATTTCAGAAGGCAGCGGCAGCAATTGGCGGCAAGAACCTTTCAGGGGGCGGTTTAAGCATGGTCATCCCCGTCTTACCCCGGGTCCCGATCTGTTTCACCCTCTGGCAGGGAGACGAGGAGATCCCTTCATCGGCCAATATTCTCTTTGATCAGGCAGCATCCTCATATCTGCCAACTGAAGATTATGCCCATCTTCCCGCCATTGTAATTGGTATAATGAAAGGGAAACTATAGCTACATCTCCCTGCGCCCGTCAAGAGCCCTGCTTAAAGTAAGATCATCGGCATACTCGATATCGCCCCCAACAGGCAGGCCAAAAGCAATTCTGGTTACACGGATTGCCAGTGGTTTTAAGAGCCTGGCCAGGTAGCCGGCAGTAGCGTCCCCTTCTACATTGGGATTCGTGGCAATTATTACTTCGTTAACGCCATTTTCTTTAATCCGCCTGACCAGCTGGTCCAATTTAAGTTCTTCCGGGCCGATGCCGTCCAATGGTGACAGAACTCCGTGCAAAACATGGTACGCACCTTTATATTGACCAGTTCTTTCAAGCACAAGAACATCCCGGGGTTCTTGAATAACACAGACCATTTTATGATCACGCCCGGGATCATTACAGTAAGAACAGTCTTGCTCCACAGCAAGGCTGCCACAGGTAGGGCAAAAGGTCAGTTTGTCTTTTGCCTCTACCATTGCCCTGGCTATAGCGATAACATCTTCACGTGAACAACCGAGCAAATAAAAGGCCAGGCGTTGCGCAGATTTCGGTCCAATTCCCGGAAATCGGCACAGCACTTCAACAAGCTTTTTAAGTGGTCCCGGATCAGCCATAACTTAATGGCCGCCTCCCTTAAGAATTGACAACTAAAACATACCCGGAGGAAGATTCAATCCACCGGTTAAACGCTGCATTTCAGATGCAACCATGTCATCTACCCGATTAAAGGCCTCATTGACTGCGGCTATGATCAGGTCTTCAAGCATTTCCCGGTTATCTTCATTAATTACTTCGGGATCAATTTGCACCGAAACCAGGGTTTTTTGCCCATTCGCCACAACCCGCACTGCTCCTCCGCCACTTGAGCTTTCAACCGTTCTCTCAGCTAATTCTTCCTGCATGCGAGCCATCTCGGCCTGAGCTTTCTGTAACTGCTTCATCATCTTGGCCATTCCGCCATTAGGCATGATCATTATCCTCCTAATTTTGAGTTACTCAATTATTTTACCGCCAAACATCTTCAGTGCATCCTCGGAGCTTGGGGTTTCCTTCTTTTCAGTTTTCTCTTTAGAACTCGAGCCCCTATGGTCATTAGATTTGGTTATTTCTGTAGCCTTACTTGCAGGTTCGAAAATATCAGCCTTGATATCCATATCTCTTTGACAATAGGATGAAAGCACTTTCTCAACAAGCTTGCGGTGACTGTCTTCCATGATTCTGATCTGGTGGATAGAGTAATCCTTTTCATAACCCAGCCTGACCAGGTTGCCGCTGCAATCAACTATTCTGGCCGGTTCCAGCCATGCTGCAGTACTTTTCTGCCTGCTTTTAATATCTTCAATCAAGTCAGCCCAGACGCTAGTCAGTTGGTCAACTAAGGCTCTACCTGTTAAGGCTTCAACTCCTTTACTGTCCTGCACCTCTGCCGAGGGCTCTTTTACTACTTGTATTTCATTTGGAACAGGAGTGGATATGTCAGAGGAATCCGCTTGGTGTTCGATTGCTTTCGCTGCCCTGGATTCATCCTCGGGCAACACTTTACTCATAACCGGTTGAATGCGGCCATGCAGCAGTCTCAATAAACGTATATAAGCAACTTCTAAAATATATTGTGGAAAATGGGCATTGCGCAGCTCTCCTTCGACTTCATGTAAAAGTTCAACCGCATCCAGGAGCCGATCGCGACCTACCTTGCCACGGCAAGAAACTATTATATCTGCAAACCCCGGATAACTGATAGATATTTTCTCTTCTGCATCATTGCTACTAAGAAGGAGACGGGTAAAAATATAAGTTAAATCCCGCCAAAACAGCCGCAGATCACGACCTGTGTAAATAACCTGTTCAATAACCTTAAAGCCGCGATCTAAATCATTCTTTATGGCAGCTTGAACCAGGTCGGCAATAATATCGGCACGGGTTACGCCGGTAACGATACGGACATGATCTGCTGTAATCAGGTCTGCCTGATAGGACGCACATTGCTCCAGTATACCGAGCGCATCACGTAAAGAGCCATCAGCCAATCTTGCAATCAGATTAACAGCTTCAGGTTCTGCCTGCCATCCTTCTTCATCAAGGATCATTATAATGCGCTGTTCTATCTGTTCAATAGTCAGAAGGTGAAAATCAAATCGTTGGCAGCGGGAAACTATTGTTGACGGCAGCCGGGAAGGATCTGTCGTAGCCAGGATGAAAACTACATTACGCGGCGGTTCTTCCAGGGTCTTCAAAAAAGCGTTACAGGCTTCGGGAGTGAGCATGTGGGCTTCATCAATGATATAAATTTTATAGCGGCTCTCTCCACTGGCAAAACGACTTCTTTCTCTTAGCTCCCTAATTTCATCGATACCCCGATTGGAGGCAGCATCCATTTCAATGACATCAATTGACACACCCGCCTGGATGTTTTGACAGGGAGTACATTTACCACAGGGCTCAGCTACCGGATATTGCTCACAATTCATTGCCCTGGCCAGTATCTTGGCTGCAGTCGTTTTGCCAGTACCCCGGGGACCGCAGAATAGATAAGCATGAGCCATGTGACCGGAACTAAGGGCATTGCATAATGTACGGGTAATGTGTTCCTGACCGGCCATATCGGTAAAACATAAGGGGCGGCGGCGGCGATACAGGCTAATATAGGTCACCTTTTATACACCTCAATGAACAATTCTTTTGCTGGGTCTTACAGTTCCTTAACTTTACAAAACTATCTCAGCGACAGGGCGTAAAGCGGTAATCGCTTTTTCCAGACTATCTTCTTTGACCAGAATATAATCAGTATCGAAAGTGGATATTGTGAAAACAGCAATACCTGAGTCGGCCAGAGGGTTTAGCAGTGAGGCCAGTAGTCCGGTTAATGAAAAGTCAAGTGGACCTTCTATTTTAAAGCCCCGGAAATTCTTTTCGGCAAGACAATCAGCTGGGATTATATTTTCCCGGCAAACAACAGATATCTCATCCGCTGTCACAGTGACCGAATGGAAATTTTGCTCACCATCAAGCCATGCCGGTACAGGACTCCCGCTGTTCAAGCGGCAGACGCCAAGTTTATCCGGCAATAGGGTTAGATGAAGTTTTTTAGGCATAATATTTAGGCCGCGCACCTGCCTTTGACCGGCATCCCCAGGCGCTTACCGGGCAGTTAGCTCCGGCCCGGCGCTCCCGTGGCACCCGCAATAACTCACTTACCGCTGCTTCCTTCCGGACCTGACGGGGTTCATGAGCTTGCGCCGCACGGGACCGGGCTTTCAACACCACTTGCCGGGTGCTGACCCTAAAAATGCGCGGCCGGGGGCAGGAATTAAACCCCGCTATAGCGGATTGCGGGTTCAGGGCACCGCTACCTCCCCGTCTAGCACGGCCAAACCATTAAAATGGCGGAGAGAGAGGGATTCGAACCCTCGAGACAGGGTTTTGCCCCATCTACTCGCTTTCCAGGCGAGCGCCTTCGACCAACTCAGCCATCTCTCCACGCCTGATGATAAAGGATCTGACGAGATTAATTATACAATGAAAAGGGAGGCGCTTTCAACTCTTCCGGGCAGGTTAAACATATTTTTTTAATTTGTAACGGAAATATAACAGGAAATGACTGTATTAGGAAAAGAAATACTTGACTTACGATCTATTATAATATTATTATATTAATATAAGTTAATAATGATGATTTCGCAATCGGATATGATGATACCGGGTTATTATATGGACGCTTTAGCCCGGCGGAGTAAATAGCGTAACCGGCCAAGAAGCCGGTTTTTTCTTTATTAGTTTAAGTGGAGGTGCAATTAAATAGTTCTGCTAAAGTTAAAATCATTAGCGAATAATATTTCTCTTAAACATTAAATTGGTTTATTTTTAGATTTTAAAGGAGATGTAATGAAATGAAAACAAATAAAAATTGGCATATAATTCTCTTGGCAGCACTAATGGCGATAAGCCTGATTGCTTTAAGTGCAAACTTCACCCTGGCAAGCACACTTCTATATAGCCAGATGTGGGAAGGGCAGGGCTCTGACTCACTTGATTGCGACAAACTGGGTGAAAGCCCTGAGCGCACTGCTGATGGCTGGATTCATTGGATTGTTACACAGGGAAGCGATGTAACTGAAGCAGAACTGGTATTAGGTGGTTCCGGTAACGGTACTTACGAACCTTCAAAGTATGGCCCGGTAGTGGAGTTTTTTACACCTTACTTTGATATAGATACCTTAACCGCGACATTGTATTTTGATGGTTCTTTAAGCACCAATACCCAGTTTGTTATATCAGACTACTGCCCTGGAACTCTGGCTGAGCATCTAATTATCAGCAAAACTGCCGTTACCTCTTATACCCGCACCCACGAGTGGGATATAGAAAAGGAAGTTGAAACAGAAAAAAAACATACGGTTGACGAAGATACCCCAAAAATCTGGCTTTACACCGATGGCAGCGGTAATGAAACTGCTACCTGGAATGTGGATGTGATTTATAAAGGCCACGAAGACGGTAACTTCAACGTCTCGGGCGAAATCACCATTGAAAATATGGGTGCTGTTGATGCCTTGATTACCGGCGTTGTGGATGAATTAGCCGGCACACCGGTCACTATTACCTGGCCTGAAGGAACGGAATTCCCCTACACCCTGGCAGTCGAGGATACCCTGACCGGCACTTACAGCGAAAATGTAGATGGTAAGACCGAAGGTATAAATGTGGTTACCGTAACAACCGAAAGAGACTCATACAGCGGCGATGCTGTTATCACCTGGGGTGATCCCGAAGAAGAGCTCTATCAGACTGTAAACATTAAAGACATAAGCGATCTATTCGGCGAGGTAGACCTTGGAATGGTAGCTGCTCCCAATGACGCCCAATTTGATTATAGTAAAGCCTTTGCCTGGGCCGATTACGGGGCTGCCGGCTCCTTCACTTACGATAACACGGCTACCATAGACGAGACAAATCAATCGGCCGATGCGGTCCTTAAAGTAAATGTTCAGGGTTTCTTCTATGAAACCGCCTATGCTAAAGGAGATACAGCACAAACCTTCAGTCCCACTTTTCGTAACTGGGGCTGGACCAATCCGATTTTACCAGGCAATTATGAAATGGAATTGTGGGCAGGGGCAGGGAAAAACGACACATCCAAAGGCACTCTGGTAGGATTCGTGACCATAATCTATGGTGGTAACGGCTACGTAACCGGAACCTATAACCTCTATCCAGGTTTCAGCCTGGATGAGACTCACTTCTATGCCGGTAAAACCAAATTTCCTCAAATGCAGCAGGGGCGTAGAATCGTAAACACGGTTGCTCCTGGGCAGTATTATAACGACAGCCCATTTGACGGAAACCAGGTTTACGTAATTGCCCATGCAGTAGTAGGGCTTCCAAATCCAAACTTCGGCCCTACAGAATAAATTACAACTGATGCATAATGTTGCACAACTTGAAGGGGCTGCCGGTAAAGGCAGCCTCTTCTCTTATAGTTTATACTCTAATGATTTTTACGTACTGCTATTCCATTAACCAACAATATATTTAACCAGGCTGTAGATTCCGAGCACTGCTGCCAGCAGTATATACATTAGCAGTCATGGAGAGACCCTTTTATACCAGGGCTCCTTTTTCATTTCCATCTGAATACCACCTCCTTACTCTCTATACCTACTTTACCACAATGAACCTTAACCTGGCTTAATCATGGAACTGTTTTGATCTGACAAGTTTGTCACTATCCATGCAAAGAGAGGAAAATTATAAACGCAAAAGATAATGTACAGCACTTATTACTTTTTAGCGTTGACCAGTTCTTTCGCTTTCTTGCCAGTTAGGTGTTCAATATCAATAGCTATTATCTGCGAGCGCTTGCACTCATCAATTTCCTTCTTTTTCTCTTCTGCCGGGCGGTCTCCTGAATATTTTTCTACTAAAACCTCGAACCCTTTATACCACTCGTCTCCTTCTGTTATTCTTGCTTTACCAAAGGCAATAACACTGCGGAAATGAGAGGTATACTCGGCGCTGACAATTGTATCTTCATCTACCACGGCAAAAGAGACTTTCGGGTTTTTCATAATAGCGTCGATTTTGTGCCCCGCACTTGCGCAATGAAAATATATTTTATTGTCATGATAAGTATAATTGAGCGGCACTGCATAGGGATAATCTTCATCACCACTGCAGGCCAGCACTCCATTACTGCGCCTGTTTAAAACAGCGATAGAATCATCCATTGACAGTAACTGTTTATTTCTCTTCATCTTTCTAAACATTAGTTGTAACCTCGCTTTTGAAGGATAGGTAGTAAATAAACCAACCCGGCAAAAAAGAAAAGGAAGGTTTGCAGATTTTCTCCGCAAACCCTCAAAGATAATGGCGGAGAGAGTGGGATTCGAACCCACGGTGCCTTGCAGCACACACGATTTCGAGTCGTGCGCCTTCGACCGGACTCGGCCATCTCTCCATCTTCGGGTTATATCTTACAACAGGATCGCAGGGTTGTAAAGCCGGCCGGGCGCTTTAAATCAGCTAACTCGAGATCGCTTTCAATCTCGCCTGCTCCTAAAAAAATCATGTAAAATAGCGGCGCATTCTTCCTCCAGAATCCCACTTGTTACCATCAGGCGATGATTGAACCTGGTATCCTGGACGAGGTTGTAAAGTGAACCCGCCGCTCCACTCTTGGGATCTTTAGCACCAAAGACCAGGCGATCGAGACGAGCCTGGACCATAGCTCCGGCACACATTGGGCATGGCTCAAGGGTAACGTAAAGAGTGCAGCCACTAAGACGCCATCCTCCAAGCATTTTCCCGGCCTGCCTGATCACTAAAATCTCAGCATGAGCCGAGGCATCACAATTGTCTTCGCGGCGGTTGCGGTCTGCAACCAAAATATTCCCCTCTTTAACTATAACCGCCCCGATTGGGACCTCATCATAACGCGAAGCTTCCTCGGCCTGAGCAAGAGCATAAGCCATAAATTTTTCATCACTTTGCATCAACTCTACCCCTTTTCAATTATAACACTGCCCATTACTGATAAAAAAATATGCCCCTTTAGCGGGGCATATTGCTGTCATTTATTCAGTCTATTTTTCACGGATACGATACGCTACCGCTCAAAACTTAAATCATTAATGATATTGCGAAACTCGGCATCTGTAGTTCGTTCAAGTTCGATCCTGATACCCTGCCCGGTATCGATCATGGTCAACTCATCCGCAGCCCTGAATACCAACTCGGCGTTTCTCTCCCATTCTGCATTGCTGCGATGATAAAGCTCCAGGTAGTTCGTGGTGTCTGCTGTAACTTCACGAAACTGTGTTCTGAACCAATACCCTTCTGCCGGCACAGCAATATTAACCATGTCATTTGGTAAGAACTGGAAATAAACCTCATTACCGCCACTACTACCTCTCCAGGAACCAATCAGGTCACCGGAAACGCTCCCGCCATTCCCACCCAGAGCAGGCAGGCCTTCTCCGTCAAAGAGGAAAAGATAGCTTAACCCGAAGCCGGCTCCAAAGAGCAATAATACGGCCAATATTATTACAAGTGGAAGCACAAAGCTATTTTTTTTCTTCTTTTCCTGAATCGGTTGATAATAAGCCTGCTGAGGGGGGACGTTAAACCGTTGTTCCTGCCCTCCGCCATATTGCTCGGTTACTCCTGCTGCTCTAACAGCCTGGGGAACCGCTTCATCAACCATTGATTCACAATATCTACACTTTATTGCTTTGATCGGAATATCTTCGCAACAGAAAGGACATATTTTCATCTCAGACATTACTATACCTCCCAAACACAATGATCAAACTGCTTTATGCAGCCTGTTTCTAAATCAGCACAAAAAACTAAACATTATTACCAGAAAAAAGCTCTTGTTTTATAAGATTTTTCACAAGCCCTTAATAAGTCACAAGTTATATTATAACATAACAACACAACTTGCAATAATAAAATATCTTCGTTATAATGGAATATGAATAAGCCCGTTGTTAGTGACCCGGACAAGCGGGCTTTAGTTATCAGGATAGAAATAGGAGGCAGCTTAATGGTTAATTATAAAATTAAACTGGGTGTAGTTATAATCGTATTGGCTACTGCCCTCTTAGCAGGTTGTGGCCTGATTAATGCTGTTGGCTCAACTCCTGAAGAAACAACTGTTAGTGACGGAACTCTACCGGAGTGGATTTTTTGGTCACATTATGACACTGCAGAGCCGGATAAACCCGAGCAAGAGATAAATGATATCGGAGACGGAAATTTTGAAAGTGACAACAATGCTTTTCAAAGCACGGGAACGACAGCTCCTGCTCCTGCCCTTGCTCCGGAACCTACCACTCAACCAACGGAGCCAGAACAGGCTGCAAGGCCTTCAGCAGGAACGATGAAGGATATCTTAGATTTTCACAAGGATATTGGCATACCGTCATCTGCGAAGGAAAAGCTAGAGATGGCAAAGCAAAAAGAGCAGGCAGCCAAAGAACAGGAAACTCAAAAGGAGTGGTGGGAGTGGGATTAATACTTCAATAACCGACCAGGCGCTTTTGAGTTACTTGCATAACTTGTGAATGTCAGTTATAATTTACTATAAGAAGCCCGTTGTTCATAGTTCTAAAACAAGCGGGCTTAGTTTTTGAGAGATTTAAATGAAGGAGGAACCTGCATGATAAATGTCAAGACAATAATTTTTATTAGCCTTACTGTAACACTTGCTTTACTCATGTTCGGCTGTGGGATTTTAACCTCGCAGACTGCTGCACCGGATGAAACAAGCGGTCAAACTGGCGAACTTCCTGTTTGGCTTTCTCTGGCACATTATGAAACCACTGAAGCTGATAGCCTAAACGATTCAACAGATTCAGATGGTGATGAAGATGATGACTTTTTCCTGGGATCGAACACTGAATCCAGTGGAACTGCACCAGCACCTGCACAATCAACTTCACCTGCACCAGCAGCACCGGCACCAGCTCAAAGTAGCGAACCGGCTGCCGACACTTCAAGTGAGAGTGACACTACACCACCCAGCCCTGGTACAATGGAGTATATTTTATGGCAGCAGGAACAACATGAAGCCGCCAAGGAACAGCACCAAAAGGATAAAGAAAAAGAAGAAGAGAAAACTAAAACACTTCAGGAAAGAGTCTGGCAGATGACCTTTGACTCAGTACACACCCCTCTGGAAAAAGTAGTTGTAGAGTAAACATAAGCAGTACTTAACTCAGGAAGATATGAAATTGAGCGTCTATAGTAGCCTCGCCTGCAGCAAATGGGCGGGGCTATTACTTTTTCACCAGTTAGCTACCATCGAAATCATTACAATTTAGAGATGATAAACTTAATTGCTTAAAACTAATCTTTGCCTTGTGAAGGTAATAGAAAGTTAATGTTGAAATAATTAAGGCAAAAGAATAACCAGGGGGGATGATGTATGGAATCTGCTTTTTTAATAACCAGAACAGGCGATCCTAAGCTTAAGCCTGACCCAAATGATCTTGCCTTTGGCACAGACTTTACCGATCACATGTTTGAAATGGACTATAGCCCTGAAAAAGGCTGGCATAATGGAAGAATTGTGCCCTACGGTCCTCTCATGCTTGATCCCTCTACTGCTTTTTTTCATTATGCGCAGGGCATGTTTGAAGGCTTAAAGGCTTATAAAACCGATGACGAAAGAATTCTGCTTTTCAGGCCGCTCGAAAATGTTCGCAGAACCAATGCTACCAACGAACGTATGTGCATTCCGGTGCTGGATGAAGCACTGATGTTAGACGCTATTAAAACATTAGTCGACATTGAAAGGGATTGGGTGCCAAGTGCCGAAGGAACTTCTCTATACATCAGGCCTTTTATTATAGCTGCAGACCCCTATATAGGCGTGCGGCCTTCTGAAACTTTTAAGTTTTATATTATTCTTTCCCCCGTGGGTGCTTACTATAAAGAAGGGCTCAGCCCCACCAAGATTTTGGTTGAAGACAAATATGTGCGGGCCGCTGAAGGGGGCACTGGATTTGCCAAAGTCCCGGGCAATTACGCAGCCAGCCTCAAAGCCCAGGAAGAGGCAATAAAAAAAGGATACCACCAGGTTTTATGGCTTGATGGGATTGCAAGAGAATACGTTGAAGAGATCGGCACTTCCAATGCTTTCTTTAAAATTGATGGAGAGGTAATCACCCCACCGCTAAGCGGCACCATCTTGCCGGGCATTACCAGGGATTCTGTATTAAAGCTTCTCGGGCACTGGGATGTCAAAACTACAGAGAAGAGATTAAAAATCCAGGATGTCTATGCTGCCCAGGATGCAGGCAAACTGGAAGAGGTTTTTGCCACTGGAACCGCGGCAGTTATATCACCTGTTGGGGAACTTTGCTGGAAAGAGCAGGCCATCATTATCAATAACAGAGAAATTGGTAAGCTCTCACGAAAACTCTATGATCAGATTAGCGGCATTCAGAAAGGTGCCCTCAGTGATGAGTTTGGATGGGTCGTAGAAGTCTAATCTAGACACCTGTATAAGGTATAATTCACAGGTCACTTATGCGATTAATCTTTTAAAACAAATTGACAGCATGAAAAAGCCACGGAACAATTAACAGTTTCCATGGCTTTTTTCTTTGGTGCGCCCGGCAGGATTTGAACCTGCGGCCTCCTGATTCGTAGTCAGTTACTCTATCCGGACTGAGCTACGGGCGCATGTGGCGGAGAGAGAGGGATTCGAACCCTCGAAGCAGGCTTTTACCCACT
>CAZVLE010000051.1:0-14227 GCA_964627855.1 uncultured Syntrophomonadaceae bacterium
GCCTGGTGAGCAATTTCAATCGATGCTTCAATTTCGCCAATTATATCGGGAATTAATTGTTGATAATCAGTGTTCTTTTTATTGTGCATCAGGCAAACCGGTATTCCGAAGCGGGCCGCCACCTCACTAATAGCGCTATCTTCCTTAAGTCCCCAAACATCGTTTAACATCTCTACCCCGGCATTAAGAGCTTCTTCAGCAACAGGTGCTTTATAAGTATCAATGGAAAGAGGAGTTTTAAAGGAGTGGTCCTTTTTCAATTGATTTATAACCGGCATGACCCGTTGAAGTTCCTCTTCGGCAGGAACAGGTTTATGGCCCGGCCGGGTTGATTCACCGCCGATGTCAATTATATCGGCTCCTTCTTCAGTCATTCGGTAAGCCTGGGTCAGCGCATTTTCGAGCCGGTCAAATTTGCCGCCGTCTGAAAAAGAATCAGGAGTGACATTTAAGATGCCCATTATTAGTGTTCGCTCATAAAGTGGCATACTATGTGAGCCGAGTTGTAAAGATTCCACTCGGGGCCTACTCAGGTTGTCGAGCATTTTTTTTATGATTTTTCCGGCTCCTGCAACGTTCTCACCATAGTTTATAAGGCGGGTTGCTGTTGCATAAAGTGCATATTCAGAACCACTAATAATTGCTGTGATAGGGCCGTTACAGTTACTACTAATTAAAGAAAAGCTGAGATTGTTGCTATCACTGGCAACTGCTTCCTGAAGCGAAGAAAGCGTGGCCGGTGGTATCTTGTCAAGCTTAATAGTCCGGTAAGCGGCTTTCTTTTTAAGCTGGTCCACTTTTTCAGGATCAAATCGACCAGCCTTTAGTTCTTCTTCCAGCAAGGCAGGTGTTAAATAATAAGCTTGCATTGACTAACCTCTCCATATTTTAGTATAACAATCTATCACGATGCGGTTGTTTTTCAATCTTGTTGCAACCATCTGCAGTTTTGCAACAGAAGCAGAGGCGTGACAAACTATCAGCTCTGCTTAAAGCTATGCTTAGCGGAGATCGGTGTTTGTTACCTATCTCTTTAAGGCGGTGTTGCTCAATAGCTCTGATAATTATGTTATTTTCTGCTTCTAAAAAACCGGCTTTTTCCAGGATAGGCTTAGCCAGTATGGCAGAGCTTTCAGCATGATCGGTATTGCTCGCATGCTCCTGCCAGCGTCCCAGATCATGCAGTAGACCTGCCGCATAAGCCATTTCCCGGGAAATAAAAGGTTCGCCGCTTTCGAGTAGCAAAATATAGGTCAGGCGGGCTACGGTGAGCAGGTGATCAAAATGATGAGTACAGTAGATTCTGTTTTGTTCTGCTTCCAAATTTTTTTGCAGGTATAGCTGGTAGTCAGGGCTTTCAATAACCTTCCATACTTTTTCCATACAACTAAACCGGTCCTGTTTATAATTTTCCTTTAATCAGGCTAAATACTTCAATACGTGAGCTTGGATTTCTTCGGAACAGTCCTCTAACAGCAGAAGTGACTGTAACTGAGCCGGGTTTACCTACACCACGAATACTCATGCAGAGATGCTCTGCCTCAATTACCACCACAACGCCCTTTGGCTTTAGCTCTTCAGTAATAATATCAGCCACGTTGCTGGTTAGTCTTTCCTGCAGTTGTGGCCGTCTGGATAGAGTTTCGATAACCCTGACCAGCTTACTTAAACCAACTATTCTACCTCCCGAAGGAAGATAGGCAACGTGAGCCTTGCCGTAAAAAGGCAGAAGGTGGTGTTCACACATGGAGTAAAAGGATACATCTTTGACTAGGACAATTTCGTCATGGCCGTCTTCAAGAAAACATGTTTGCAGGTGTTCGCGAGGATCTTTTTGTAAGCCACCAAATAACTCTGTGTACATATTAGCAACACGCTGTGGTGTACCACGAAGGCCTTCGCGGTTTTTATCTTCGCCCACTGCTTCAAGGATCATTTCCACGGCTTTAATAATTTTTTCTTTGTCCAAGACAATACCGCCTCTCCTCTAGTAAATTATGATCCCCGGCAGCCAGAGAATTAAGCTATGCAACAGAGCGCAGGCAACAATATTTTCTGTGCGCAGGTATAAATAACCTAAGATTGCTGCCATGCCGGGTGTCAGAATTAATGCTTCAAGGTAAGTATATGGATAATCAATCATCCATGGCGCAACAGTAATTAAATAGATATAGTGTACCAATGCTGCAATCAAAATCATCGCCAGCAAGCCCCGGGTTGGATTAAACTGGCGGCTCAATACAGCCTGAATATAGCCACGCCAGATCATTTCACGCGGCAATCCAGTCAAAAAGAAGATTGTCGCAAAAGATAGTAGTGATGATGAGCCTGCAAAGTCTAGACCGTCAGGTATACCAGTTTTCACAATAACAATGCTCAAGCCTGCTATTAAGGACATCAGATAACCGTGCCTGATTCGATCTCTGCGCAGGCCGAGATCGAGATAATCTATCTTACCATAAATGGAAGATAAATAGAGAATGGCTATCACTACAATATAGGCCGGCACGTTATAATAATCGGGCCAGTCATTTACATTAACAAGAATGGCAGTACCCAGTAAGATTGCGGCAATAAATGGTATCATGGCCAGGCTGTAGGCGCCGGGAGGAGTCCTTCCCAGGTGGATCCAGTAACGGGAATAGCGGTGATCAGGGGATAATATTGTTAAGATGAAAAGCATAATAATTATAATCAAAACATAGATCAGTAACGTGCCGATGAAATGTCCCGGACTTCCGTTGGTTTGCGGTGGGAAAATAGGTACGCCCTCTGGCGTAATGAAATAGTAATAGACCAGATCTTCCTGGGCGTGAAAAGTCAAAGGGATAGTATCTTTCCAGATGCTCGGAATGCCTTTTTGCAGGGCTGCTATGTCTTCTACCGTCCTGATCAGCCCAATATCTTCTACAGGAGTAAAGATGTTGCTCCCCCTCTTTAGATCAAAAAGGTCATGCTCGATGACCATAAAAAGGCCTCCGGCACCCGCCGAATCAAACTTTTGTCCATTGCTTTCAAAAAACCCTTCACCGAGAAGCAGCAAGCTTCTTTTGCGTTCACTTTCATGTAGCGAAGTTATTAAACCTCCCTGAGGGAAGGATACTTTTAAATCGCCTACTTCAAATAACCATGGTTCAAATTGATAGAGCGGGCCGGTTTCATATTGATAGGGGCTCCGGCCGAGAGAATCAGGAAAAACTGCTGTTAATACAAAGGCTGCTACAATTAAAATTGTTGTTATAGACAGTAAAAGCAGCAGGGCAATAAAATAATTCTTGATGCCGTATTTTCTTAGTAGCAATATTTGATCCCCCTAGCTTCAATCTGGTTGTCATTGTAATCGAAATAACCTCTTTCGGTCAAATATAGACTCCAGGGTAAGGTTACGTTCTTTTCAAAACTGGGCTGATCTGCTATAGTTGTTTTTGCCAATAATTATACTGACAAAAACTTTTTGCCAGGAGTGAAAAATTTGTTTCTCGCCATAGATGTTGGTAATACCCACATAATGCTCGGTGTATACGATCAGGAAAATATTATTGTTTACTGGCGCCTGGCAACCCGCAAGGATAGTACTGAAGATGAACTGGGTATGGTTGTCAAGAATCTTCTTCATAGCAGCAGCCTTGAACTTAATGATATAGATGCTGTTGCCATATCCTCAGTTGTACCTCCCCTGATGTATTCTTTAGAACGAATGTCTCAAAAGTATTTAGAAAGAGATCCTTTAATTGTCGGTCCCGGTATCAGAACCGGCTTAAATATTGTAACAGATAATCCTCGTGAAGTGGGCGCAGATCGAATTGTCAACGCTGTAGCGGGGCTTAATATTTATGGGGGCCCTCTGATCATCGTAGATTTTGGTACAGCGACAACTTTTTGTGCCATCTCGAAAGCAGATGAGTATCTGGGTGGGGTGATTGCTCCGGGTATTGGTATCTCAATGGAGGCCCTCTTTCAAAGGGCAGCCAAGCTGCCCCGTGTAGAAGTTGTCAGACCTGAGCGGGTAATTGGAAAAGATACTATCAGCAGTATGCAGTCCGGGATAATTTTTGGCTTCGTCGGGCAGGTAGATGGTATTGTTAAGCGCATGACTGCTGAATTTGATCATAAACCAAAAGTTATTGCTACCGGTGGATTTGCTTCCCTCATTGCCCGGGAATCAGAAACAATCTGCCTGGTCAACCCGTTATTGACCCTTGAAGGACTGCGTATCATCAGCAAGCTTAATTCTTAGATCGATGCTGGGGGTAAATCAGATGAAAATCGGCCTTGCTTTAAGTGGCGGTGCGGCCAGGGGAATAGCCCATATCGGTGTTTTAAAGTATCTCGAGGAACGTGATGTGCAGCCCTGTTGTATAGCTGGAACCAGCGCCGGTAGCATTGTAGGCGCCTTTTATTGCTCCGGTATGAGTGTCGCTGAGATTACTGCTCTAATCGAGAAGTTGTCTTGGAAAGATTTGGTTAAAATTTCCCTGCCTCGCAAAGGTTTAATTGACTCAACCCGTTTATTGAAGATCATCAAAGATGGAATCGGAACAATTACATTCGCTGATTTGAAAATACCGCTGCTGATTAACGCAGTCGATCTATTAAGCGGCGAGGAAATTATTCTTGAAAAAGGTCTGGTAGCTGAAGCAGTACAGGCTAGTTGTGCTATACCAGGCATATTTACCCCGGTTAAGTTTGAAGATAAACTGCTTGTTGATGGCGGCCTGCTTGACAATGTTCCGGTGGCGCTAATGAAAAACCGCGAAATCGATTTTATCATTGCTGTTGATGTGGGAGCCCAGAAGCCTCTTCGTTCAGAGCCGGAAAACATATTCGAAGTGTTGATCCAGTCTTACGATATCATTCGGCGCCACCGCGACAAGCCTGCTTATGAACATTCCGACAGTCTTATTGAACCTGAACTGGGCGATATATCTTTCTGGGATAACAGCAAAGTTAATCATATTATTGATCGCGGTTATGAAGCGGCTGAAAAAGTGCTGTCTGAGGTCAGCTTTACTAAAAAGAAATGGAGTATTTCAGGCTGGTTTGGCAGGCGCAAACAAAAAAAGAGGTGAAGTTATGCATAATATGAGCTGTGAAGATGCTATCAAAAACCGGCGTAGTATCAGGAAGTTTGAAAAAAGACCGGTAATGGATGAGGATCTGGAAAAGATTATTGAAGCAGCCAGGCTTGCTCCTTCGGGAACAAACCGTCAGCCCTGGCGCTTTGTCCTGCTTAAAGATGACGAGGCCAGGGAGCAGATTGCCGGAGCCGTGGTTCAGCCATTTGTGATCGAAGCCCCGGCCCTTTTTGTCTGCTGCCTCGATCGCAGGGCTTATGTCCGTAGTCTGGTTGAGGAGAGAATGAAAGAATTAGTGCAGGCTGAAGTAATCAGCGAAGAAGCTGCCGGCTATATTTACCAGAGAAAAATGCCCGAGCAGGTAAAAGATGTGGTCATTCCTGCTTCAGCTTACCTCGATCTTGGTATCGCTGTAGAGAATATGACTTTGATGGCTACTGCTCTTGGTCTGGGCAGCTGTTGGGTGAGACTTTTCAATCCACAGCAGGTTCATGATGCGCTGGGTCTTTCTGCAGAGGTTGAGCCGGTTGTATTATTACCGGTCGGTTACCCGGCCCAGTCTCCTCCACCCCGACCGCGCCTGGGCAGGGATGATATCATCATAAAGCCTTCTAAATCCTGACTATCGTTATAAAAAGCAATTATAAAATCAGGAGACGCTCAACTCAGCGTCTCCTGATTTTAATAGGTTACTTTCTCTGTCGTTATGATCAATCCTTCGCGAAAAATGAAGCCCTGTTTTAGCTGTCACCGCCTGACTGTGCAGCAGCAAGCTGCCGATACATTTCCAGCCTTTCCTTTGCTGCCTTTTCTGCTTTTTCAAATAGAACTTCAGCTCTTTCAGGAAATTCCTTGGTCAGAGCCCGGAAACGCACTTCATTCATCATAAAAGTGCTGAGCTTTTCTTTCGGTTCCTTGGAATCGAGGATGAAGGGGTTTTTACCTTCAGCTGTCAGTACCGGGTTATAACGATACAGCGGCCAGTAACCGGAGTCTACCGCCAGTTTTCCCTCACTCTGACTCTTGCTCATATCGATGCCGTGGGCAATGCAGGGCGAATAAGCAATGATTAGAGAAGGTCCGGGATAAGCTTCAGCTTCTATGATTGCTTTCAGAAACTGGCTTTTGTTTGCTCCCATCGATACCATAGCCACATAAACATAACCGTATGTTACAGCCATCAGGCCGAGATCTTTTTTACACATATCTTTACCTGCCGCTGCAAACTTAGCGATTGCAGCGGTTGGAGTCGCCTTTGAAGACTGACCGCCGGTATTGGAGTAGACTTCAGTATCCATTACCAGGATGTTGACATCAGCCCCGCTGGCAATGACATGATCAAGTCCGCCAAAACCAATATCGTAAGCCCAGCCATCACCGCCAAAGATCCAAACCGAACGTTTGGGCAGCAACCCGGCTTTCTCACCGATTTCTTTTAAGAGTTCAGCATTATCTGCTGTCGGTTTTTCAGCCTCGAGCAGTTCCCTGACCCTGTCGCCTGCTTTCAGTGATTCCTCACCTTGCTCTTTTACAGCTAACCAGTTGTTCAAGGCATCTTTAAGCGGAGTCGATATCGCAGTATCGGTCGCTTCTTTTACAAGATCGGTTAACTTTTCTCTCTGCTGGGTAATGCCGAGCCAGTAACCATAGCCGAACTCGGCATTATCTTCAAAGAGTGAACTGGCCCAGGCCGGTCCACGCCCCCTGCTGTCAACTGAGTATGGAACGGTTGGTGCATTGCCACCGTAAATAGATGAGCAGCCCGTAGCGTTGGCTATAACCATGCGATTTCCGAATAACTGGGTTATTACTTTGACATAAGGAGTTTCCCCACACCCTGCACAGGCTCCGGAATACTCAAACAGTGGCTTGCGGAACTGACTGCCGCGGACGGTGTTTGCTGCTAGTTCCAATTCCAGTTCCGGTAAAGCCTCAGCATAGCGGAAGTTGGCGTCTTCTCCGGCTACTACCTCATCCAGAGGTTTCATCTCCAGGGCTTTTGTCCTAGAGGGGCAAATGTCTACGCAGTTACCGCAGCCGGTACAATCGAGAGGAGATACCTGGATCCGATACTGCAGGCCGTCAATATCTTTGCTTCTGCCTTCAACAGTAACAAACTGATCCGGCGCTCCGTCTAAGTCTTCAGGGCGGGCAAGGTATGGTCTGATTGCTGCATGGGGGCAGATAAAAGAGCACTGGTTGCACTGGATGCAGTGTTCCGGCAGCCAGATTGGTACCTGGATAGCAATGCCGCGTTTTTCATACTGTGTAGTGGCCGTAGGGACAGTGCCATCCGGGTTAAAGGCGCTAACCGGTAATTCATCTCCCTTAAGTTCTATCATCGGGTAAATGGTATCGCAGACATACTGCGGTGCTACTTCACAGGTAAAAGTTGCTCCTGTTGTGGCATCAGCCCAGCTGTCCGGGTATTTTATCTCTTCAAGAGCTTCAACACCCTTGTAGATGGCGGCAACATTCTTTTCGACAATATCGGCGCCTTTTTTTCCGTATGTTTTGTCAATCATCTTCTCGATTTCTTTAAAGGCAAGTTCCGGCTCAATCACCCCGGAAAGTTTGAAAAAGGCAGCCTGCATGATCACGTTTATCCTGCCGCCAAGGCCGATTTCACCGGCAATTTTAAAGGCATCGATGTTGTAAAACTTCAGTTTTTTACGGGCGATCGTTTGCTTCATTTCGGCGGGCAGATGTGTTTCCATTTCTCCGACGTTCCAATCAGAATTAAGCAGGAAAATACCCCCTTCCCTGATTCCCTCCAGCACATCGTAACGGGTTACAAAGGAAGGATTGTGACAGGCAATAAAATCAGCCTGGTCTATCAGGTAAGTTGATTTGATCTTTTCCGGTCCGAAGCGCAGGTGTGATACAGTAATCCCGCCGGACTTCTTGGAGTCATAGACAAAATAGCCCTGGGCATACTGGTCGGTGTTGTTGCCTATAATAATAATGCTGTTCTTGTTGGCGCCCACTGTTCCGTCGGCACCAAGTCCGAAAAATTTGGCCCGGTAGGTGCTTTCCGGGCTTGATTCGAAGCAAGTCGGGTAATCGATTGATGTATGAGTCACATCATCATTGATGCCAACGGTGAAATGGTTTTTAGGTTCTTCAGCCCGTAGATTGTCAAAAACCCCTTTGGACATGCACGAATTAAATTCCTTGGAACCGAGACCGTAGCGGCCACCGATAATCAGGGGAGTCTGCTTGACTTCCATCAGGGCAGTGCAGATATCCTGATATAGTGGTTCACCGAGGGCGCCCGGCTCTTTAGTGCGGTCCAGAACGGCGATGCGTTTACAGCTTTGGGGCAGCACAGACAAAAAGTGATCCCTTGAAAATGGACGGTAAAGGCGGACTTTAATCAGGCCCACTTTTTCTCCCTGTTTGACCAGGTAATCCACAGTCTCTTCAACTGTATCACAGGCAGAGCCCATGCAGACAACTACCGCTTCTGCATCAGGTGCACCACAGTAATCAAATAGATTGTAGCGCCTGCCGGTAAGCTCGTAGACCTGGTCCATTACTGCGGTTACTTTTTCCGGTGTTTCCAGGTAGTAGCTGTTGGCTGCTTCCCGGTTTTGGAAGTAAATATCCGGGTTTTGGGCTGTTCCGCGCTGGTGGGGGTTTTCGGGGCTTAGGGCCCGTTCCCTGAATTCCCTGATGGCCTGCCAGTCAACAATTTTCTTGATATCTTCATAATCGACCAGCTCCACTTTTTGCACCTCATGCGATGTTCGAAAGCCATCGAAAAAGTGTAGAAATGGCACCCTTGTTTTTAAGGTGGCAAGATGGGCAACCAGACCTAAGTCAATTACCTCCTGAACAGAAGCCGAAGCAAGAAGGGCAAAGCCGGTCTGCCTGGCGGCCATGACATCAGAATGATCGCCAAAGATTGATAGGGCATGGGTTGATAAAGCGCGGGCTGAGACATGAAAAACTGATGGCAGCAACTCGCCTGAGATTTTATACATATTCGGTATTTTTAGCAGGAGACCCTGTGATGCAGTAAAAGTGGTCGTTAAGGCCCCGTTTACCAGTGAGCCATGAACTGCTCCCGCAGCGCCGGCTTCTGATTGCATCGTTGCGACGCGCAGGGTTTGGCCGAAAATGTTTTTACGACCATAGGCAGCCCATTCGTCACAGACCTCTGCCATGGGCGATGATGGTGTGATCGGATAAATTGCCGCTACGTCACTTAGGGCATAAGCAATATAAGAGGCGGCAGTATTACCGTCCATTGTTTCGACTAACTTACTCAATAAAAACACCCCCGTATATGATTATTTTGAAAACGGTTTATTTTACAAATATTACCGTATGCAATCCCGCTTGATCTTAACACTTCTGATTAAACATGACAAGCAGTAGGATTTGGCATTTTGTCTTTGCCGCAGCTATTTTAAGTTGCAGGGTTAATACAAACTGGTAATCTAACCTGAGGTTATGAACCTAAAATGCTAATTGATAAAATATGGCACATCCGCGTATTACCACTCAAGTATATGGGCAACCCGGATACCCTGGAACAGCCGTACACTTCAACATAGAGCTGAGCAGTTAAGAAAGATGTTAAATCTATAACTGCAAAATGGCAATAACTGCCAGGATCTCTGTTTTCAACTTAACAGTAAATGCTGCCCTCCGGTGAGAAGAGCAGCATTTTATGATCTTCAGACTAAATGTCAGGGTTAAAACAAGCGAGTCTTAACCGTTCGATCGACAGTAATTTTTAGTTTTTCCGCTTCATGCAAAAAATAATCTCTTTCTTCCTGCTCTAAAATTTCAGGGGGAAATACGCCAGTGCTTTTAACTACTTCATTTACAAGCATTTTGGTAAAGAGAAAGGCTGATTGCCCGGTGTAATATGATTCGTGGGTCAGTCTGGCCAGGGCGAAGGACTCCCTTAACCCCGGAGCATTGACATAGTTTTCAATTTCTACTGCTCTGCCATCTTTAATACCTTTCAGCTTAACCAAAAAGGCGGCTTCCTCCTGTTCCATGCCTTCATCCAGTACTTTTTGAATTTCGTCAGGGTACTTGGGGGCGGGCGGAGTCAGTTCAGAGATCAGATCCATCGGCACGATCTGAACACCTTTTACCTCGATCGGTTTTTCAGAAAGCAGTCCCATCTTGTAAAGATTTTCAGCTAATTCAAGGGCCGGCCCGCCATAGCGGAAGTTTACATTCTTTACACCTTTAAAGATCTTATCGGCCAGCAGTCCCATCGTCACCGGTTCTTCATGTTCATGGTCAACCATGCGACGTTTACCAAGACCGCGGAATTCTTCCATGCTTGGGTAGTCAAAAGGCCTGGTGCGGCGAAACTTACCGTTTTCAAAGCGGATCGGTTCAGCAGCCATGTCGCCGAAAGCCGTTTTCGGAGACCACCAGAAGGGTATAAATTGTTTAGACCAGACTCCATCGTAAACCAGTATTTCAATAGCTTGACAACTGTCGAGCAACTCAACTGAATCCCGGGCGATGACATTGGCAATACCAGGTGCTGAGCCAGTATTGATCAGAGCGGTCAGGCCTTTTGCTTCAAATTCCGGGCTGCGGTTCAGACAACGTTTTACCGCTTCGATGAAGTCAACATCACTTACCGGGCCCGAAGCCATATCCTGGTAATTGGCACCTGCTTGTAAGGCAGCATCCATAACATTCATGTTAAAGTTTGGATCCAGGCCGTTTACGATCAGGTCAACACCCTCTGCAGCTGCTTCAATTTCCTCTACCCTACGGGCATCCACACTAAAGGCCTTCGCCTTCTTTAGCTGGCCGGTTAATTCGGCCAGCGCCGTTGGATCATAATCGGCACACCTGATCTCTTTTACTACCGCCTCTTCATCAAGGCGTTTGGCAATGGTACTGCCCTGGGCACCAACACCCGTAATCAAGACTTTTTTCATTTAAATACTACACCTGCTTTCTTTGACTTTTAGGATAAAATATTTACTAAATATTTTTACCGGAATTAAAAAATTGCCTCTGCAATATAATACCATATCAAAGATGTTGCAGGGATAATTGGCACCTGTTAATGTCGCTCTTAAGATAAAAGATGACGTAAATTTCTTTCCTTAAAGTGTTGGTGCTGTGATAAAATATTGATGTTATGACAAACGATAAAAAATACAGGCAGCGTTACATCTTGGTAGTTGAGGATGAAGAGGATATTGTCAGGCTTATCTCCTTTCATCTCGAAAAAGAAGGATACATGGTACAAAGTGCAGCCAGCGGTCCTGAGGCGCTGGATCTCGTCCGAGAGCGCCTTCCCGACCTGATTGTTCTAGATATTATGTTGCCCGAACTGGATGGCCTTGAAGTCTGCCGCAGGCTGCGCAGCAATGAAAAATCAGCAGCTGTTCCTATTCTCATTCTCTCGGCCCGTAAAGAAGAACTTGATAAAGTGCTTGGTCTAGAGCTTGGCGCCGATGACTACATGGTTAAACCATTCAGTGTCCGTGAACTGGTAGCAAGAATAAGGGCTATGCTGCGCCGTCTTGAAAATAAAGATCAGCGGAGTAGTGAAATGCAAAGTGATGAAGCTGTCCTTACTGCTGGCGATATTGTTTTGTACCCCGAGCAGCACCGTGTTATGGTCGCTGGTGAGACACGTACCCTGACTCACAAGGAATTCTTGCTGCTGCATCTACTGATGGCCAATACAGGCAGGGTGTTGACAAGGGAAATGCTGCTCGACAAGGTCTGGAACTATGAAGTTGAAGTGGACACCCGTACTGTTGATGTGCATGTCCGCTACCTGAGGCAAAAAATAGAAGCTGATCCGGCAAAACCTCTTTATATAGAGACGGTGCGCGGAGTAGGTTACAAGTTCACAGGTGACCGGGAGGATTAACTTGTTAACGGGCATAAGGCTTCGTTTAATCACTTATTATCTGCTTGTAATAGCCGTCATTGTTATTTCTATGGGGCTTTTTTTTATTTTCTTTTTGAACTATTTTTACATGCAAACCATTCGGGGGAATTTATATAATCAGGCTCGCCTGGTCGTAGTCCTGGCTGAAGATATGTTTGATAATAATGTTGCCGGCGCGGAGATTGATGCCCTCTTTAAATCACTGGGTGCAGAGCTCGGGGTCCGATTAACCCTTGTAGATAGTGATGGCTCTGTTCTTGCCGATTCCGACCAGGATCCCGGGTTGATGGAAAATCATAAGGATCGACCGGAAATTATGCAGGCTATTGCTGAAGAGAAAGGTGTGGCCTCCAGGTACAGTGTAACCTTAGACGAGAACATGTATTACCTCGCAATCCCGCTTCGCCCTGCTTTGGCGGACGACATGCAGGTTGAGTCCGCGGCTGTAATGCGCCTGGCCCTGCCTCTATCTGCCATAAACAGAGCGGTTTCCAACCTTGTTCTTTTCATCTTGGGTGCACTGCTGCTGGCGTCACTGTTAGCCCTTCTCGCAGCCCTGTTTTTATCCAGAAAAATTACCGGGCCGATTAGCGCCATTAGCAGCGCAGCCCGTGATATTGCCAGTGGCAATTATAATCCAACCCTGAATATTGCCGGGAAAGATGAGCTGGCCAACCTTGCCGAAAATATCAAGACTATGGGTAACACTTTAAATAAAAAGATGAACCAGGTTCTTGGAGAAAAAAATAAGCTGGAGACTATTGTTTCTTCAATGAGCAGCGGTATAATTCTTATCGACCGCAACTTAAATATCGAGATCATTAACCCGGCAGCCGAGGAGCTTTTTGATTTAAACAAGGAAAATATAATAGGTGTTCCCTTAAACAAAGCAATCCGTTATTATGCTCTTCATGAAAGCCTTAAAAGCGTTATTAACGATTGTGAGCCTAAAATACTGGAAGTAAACCTCTACTACCCGCGGGCTTCAATACTTGACACCTATATTGTTCCCGTTCTGGGAAACGAAAATAATATTATTGGCCTGTTGCTTATTTTTCACGAGACTACCCAACTTCGGTCAATTGAAAAGATGCGCAGTGACTTTGTCGCCAATATTTCTCATGAGCTGCGAACTCCCCTAACTGCGGTTCTCGGCTATACGGAAACAATCCTCCACGAAGAATTAACCAGGGAGCAACTGCTTGATTTTTTACAAATTATCGAGCGGGAAACTAAAAGACTTGCCAGCCTGCTGGATGACTTGCTCGACCTGGCCCAGATAGAAAACGAGAAGGGATTCTTTAAAAAAGGCACCGTTGGTCTTAAAAAACTAATCAATGAAGCCAGGCAAAGGGTTGAAGAGCAGGCCTTAAAAAGAGGGGTTACCATAGAGCTGGTCGAGCCTTCTGACGAAATATATGTGTCCGGTAATGAACAATGGTTGCAGCAGGCGCTGGTCAATGTTCTGGAAAACAGTATCAGGCATGGCAAGATAAATGGAAGCATTGAACTTAAACTCTACCTTGAAAATGGTCAAGCCTTTATCCAGGTAGCTGATGATGGTCCGGGGATACCCGAAGAAGATCTTCCCCACATTTTTGAACGATTCTACCGTGTAGATAAAGCCCGCTCACGTAAAAGCGGGGGAACCGGACTCGGACTCTCCATCGTTAAACATATTATGGAAGCCCACGATGCCGACTATTCCCTGCTTAGTGAAGCTGGTAAGGGCACACTTTTTAAGTTTACTCTTCCGCACAACACTATTCTTTAATCCTGTTAATTTAGCAACAAGTTACAACCCTGTCAAAAAAGCTGTCGGTGATAATACTTCTTACCATTTAATAACCTGACAGGAACAGCGACTAAAAAGGAATAAACAATTGACAGGGTGCTTGCCAGAAAATCTTTTTATTTAACCTCGATTTAACCTTAATTTTACCTTCTCTTCCTTCTATTTTAACCTTTAACAGCTATTATGCTTATGAGTTGAATTATTTTTCTAGGAGGAAGAGAATGAATCAAAAAAGATGGTTGACTTGTTTAGGACTGATCATAGCGGTATCGATGCTGCTGGTAGCCGGTTGTGGCGGTCAGCAAGCTGCTCCGGCAGATATGCCAGTTGAAGGCGATGCAGACGATACAATGGAAGAAGTAGCTGAAGAAGCAGCTCAGGAATCGGCATCGATTATGTTGGGTGGTTCTGACTCGGAAGTAAACGTTGTAGCAAGGTTGGCAGAAGAGTATATGAATGACA
>CAZVLE010000052.1:0-32649 GCA_964627855.1 uncultured Syntrophomonadaceae bacterium
TGGTGCGCCTGGCAGGATTTGAACCTGCGGCACCCGGATTAGGAATCCGGTGCTCTGTCCCCTGAGCTACAGGCGCAAGCCTTATTTTATAGGCCTTTAAGGATTTTTAACGCTACCCTATCTGACCCCTTTCTGCCCTCCAGTAATTGCTTGGGCCTATCAATAATTAATTTTTGCCGTTATTTTGTTTATAGCAGATAAAATCGCCTTTGGCAATACTCTCAGGCAGCTTAAAATGACAAAAGGATCAAAAGATGTAAACGGTAATTAGGAAAAAAATGATTTTATATATCTACTTCTCGCAGTCCCAACCTTTTTTGGACACAATCTTTTTGTTTTTCGGGTTAAGGCGCATCACCAGATAGGGCATCTAACAGGGTGAGTTTTTGACGAGCTAAATTAAAATAAATAGTTCTTTAGCCCTAAAGGCAAGGATTTATACGGCAGGTTTTTATGTTGACATCAAAAATATTAATGGGTATAATTATTGTGATTGTTAAGCAGGTTAACCATTGTAAATTTGTTGGTAAAACCCTTGATCCAAGGGGTTTTTAACTTATGTGATAATTATCACAAATTTCACAGTGTTATAAAAAATAGGCTGTCCTATCATCCGCGGAATAATGATATCTTTGTATATCAATGATTAGGAGTGTATTATTTGGCGAAGGACTACTTCAGCGGTTATAAAACAGAGTTAGAGCGTTGCAGTCGCTTATACAGAGATTTCAAAGATGGAGAACCATTTGTCAGTGCCGTCTATGCTGCCGTGGCTGCTTATCTGAAGGACAATCCTCCTGTTCCACTGGAACTGATTGACCTGGAGGATTCGACCGAAAAGATCAGGGCCGGTCAAAAACTGCTTATTAACCCTGAGCTGGAAACTAAGGCAGTAGTTGATTTATTGAAAGCAATGGGTAAGGCTATGGCAAAAAGTAACCGAAGCTTAGGCGATACTGTCAAGATATTAAACAAGCATTATGATCTTTTTTTGGCAGAACATCCTGACAAAGTGAGCAAGGAAGAGGTTTTTGACTTGCAAAAGAGATTGATTGAAGAAACTGAGCTGGAAAATGATCTGGCCACGTTTCTTTTTTCATTAATGCTATCTTCTCTTTACAGACAGCAATTGCAGGCAACAGGTGAGGTATTACGGACAGACCTCTGGGAAGGGGGGGAGTGCCTTTTATGTGGAGAGAGGCCTCATTTTGGTCAGCTACGCTCTGAAGATGGGGCGAAGCAGCTGGAATGCTGGCTCTGTGGCACCAGTTGGGTGCACACCCGCATCAAATGTCCGTTTTGTGATAACGAAGAGCAGGAGGAACTTGGCTATTTTACTGCTGAAGAGAGTGAAATATGCCGGGTCAGCTTTTGTAAGTCGTGCTGTCAGTATTACAAGCTGATCGATGCTCGTAAGGTTGGCGCGGATGGTGAATTGGTCCTGACCATCCATAATTTAGCAACACTGACCTATGACTTGCTGGCCAGGCAAGAGGGTTTCACAGCCGGATCCGGCTTGGAATGGGTCAATGAGATTGAAGTAAATGAAGCAGTTGACAGACAAGACTAGGAGGTGGATTTACTTATGGAGTTAACAAGACGCAGCTTTTTAAAACTTACCGGTGCAACGGCTGCAGCAGCAACGTTAACCGGTGTTGGCTTGCGTAAAGCATCTGCGTCTACCGGCGAGCCGCTGCGCATCAAGTACACCAAGGAGTATCATACAAACTGTACTTTTTGTGGCGTTGGCTGCGGGATTATCTGTAATGTGCGTGACGGGGTTATTGTAAACATCGATGGTGACCCTGATCACCCAATCAATGAAGGGACCCTTTGCAGTAAGGGTGCTTCAACTTTCAACATGTCTTATATCTTTGATGAGAAAGGCCAGGCCAGGCTAAATCCAAATCGCCTGACTGAAGTTCTCTATCGTGCTCCCGGGGCCAGTGACTATGAAGTGGTTGACTGGGATTGGGCTCTTGAAGAGATTGCCAAGAGAATCAAGGATACCCGCGATCGGACCCTGGTAGAAACAGTTGATGTAGGCGGAAGGCAGGTTACCGTCAACAGGACCAATGCCATCAACTGGCTGGGCAGTGCCTGGAACACCGGTGAAGAGAACTATCTCTACCACAAGATGGTTCGGGCAATGGGTGTAATTAATGTTGATCACTGTGCCCGTCTCTGACACTCCGTAACGGTCGCCGGTCTCGGCGCCACATTTGGCAGGGGTGTCATGACAAATCACTGGAACGATTACCAGCATAGTGATGTGATCATGGCCATCGGTGGGAATACCGCCGAAAACCACCCTATTTCTATGAAGTGGATTGAAAAAGCACGTGAAACTAAAGGGGCTAAATTGATTTGTGTTGACCCCAGGGTTTGCCGCACGGCAGCTGTTTCCGATCTTCATGTGCCAATTCGTCCCGGCACCAACATTGCTTATCTGGGAGGATTAATAAATTACATTCTCCAGAATGAGCTATATCACAAAGAATATGTTGATAATTACACCAATGCATCTTTCCTCATCAATGAAAACTTCAGTTTTGATGAGACAAGTGGCCTCTTTACAGGTTCCGAGGCTGATCCGGTTCGTAATGCTACAAAGTACAACATGGAAGACTGGCAGTACCAGACCGATGAAGAGGGCAATATCTTAAAAGACCCGACCCTCGAGGATCCAAACTGCTCCTTCCAGTTATTGAAAAAGCATTACAGCAAGTACACCATTGACAACATCAGCAAGATCACCGGTGCCCCCGCCGATGTGCTGGAGGAATCTTATCGCCTTTTCAGCACTACCGGTGAAGCCGGTAAAGCGGGGAACATCCTTTATGCTATGGGCATTACCCAGTTTACCCACGGTGCCCAGAACGTTCGTGCTGTTGCCGTAACACAACTTTTACTTGGCAACATGGGTATCGCCGGTGGTGGGGTTAATGCTCAGCGTGGACAGTCAAACGTGCAGGGTGCAACCGACATGGCCATGCTCTATCACATCATACCCGGGTACAACCCCACTCCCCAGCAGGGCAGCCATGCAACCCTTGAAGAATACCTTACGGCCACCACACCTGAAAAGAACTGGTGGAGCAACCGTCCCAAGTATATAGTCAGCCTACTTAAGGCTTTCTATGGCGATAATGCCACTCCGGCCAACGAGTTTGGTTACCAGTGGCTGCCGAAGCTTGACGGTCTTGATCACTCCCATATTCCCGCTTACAAGTACATGCGCGACGGTGAAGTGGAAGGGATGATCTGTGTGGCTGATAACCCGCTGGTTGGTGGGTCCAGTTCAAGAGCTAAACTGCATTACCAGGCCAACCTGAAGTGGCTGGTTTCTGTTGATGTTGTCGAAAATGAAACCGCTGCCTTCTGGAAAGGTCCGGGCATGAACCCCGCAGAAATTGATACGGAGGTATTTATCCTGCCCGCCAGTGCTGCCTATGAGCGTGCCGGCAACAAGGCCAACAGCGGCCGCTGGATCCAGTGGCAGTATAAATGCCAGGACCCCCCCGGCAATGCTAAATCGGACTTGTGGATTATCAATGAAATGTACAAGGCACTGAGGAAGCTTTACGAAGCCGAAGGCGGTGTTGTTCCCGAGGCGATTACAAAGATGAGCTGGGATTATGACGGTCCCGACGGCGAAATTGATATTGTCAATGTTTGCAAAGAGCTTAACGGTTACAAAGTTGCCGATGGTTCACTGCTAACCAATTTTGTCGGCCTGCAGGATGACGGTTCGACAGTTTGCGGAAACTGGCTTTACAGCGGTTACTATAACAATCTCGAGAACCCGGCTACCAAGAAGCGAATCAAGGAAAAAGAAGGCATCGGTTTCAATAAAGACTGGTCCTATGCCTGGCCGCTTAACAGGCGCATTGTCTACAATCGCGCTTCCTGCGACCTGGAAGGCAAACCCTGGAATCCTGATGCTCCGGTTATCTGGTGGAGCGAAGAGGAAGAGCGCTGGGTCGGCAATGATATCCCTGATATTCCCGGTGCCTGGGATTTCGAATATGCTACGGAGAACCCCTTTATCATGAACCCTGAAGGGGTTGGAAAACTCTTTTCGATCGGTTACCAGGGTGTAGGCGGGCTGCGTGACGGACCCATGCCCTGCCACTACGAACCTGCGGACAGCCCGGTTGATAACCTGCTTTACCCGCAGGCAACTTTTAACCCGGTCAGTGAGCGCTTTTACGAAGATCATACTGTAGAGACAGCTGAAGAACGGGAAAGGTATCCTTATGTAGCTACAAGTTACCGCCTGGTTGAGCATTACCAGTCGGGCTCAGTTACGAGGAATATACCCTGGCTCAATGAAATGATGCCGGAGATGTTTGTTGAACTCAGCGAAGAACACGCCGAGGAACTTGGTGTCAAGAACGGTGACTATGTTCTGGTTGAGAGCAAACGTCTTTACAAAGATGGTGAGCAGGATAATATCAAGGTAAAAGCCTGCGTTACAAAGCGTATCCAACCGCTGGTCATTAACGGTGAGAAAAAGCACATAGTAGGAATGCCTTTCCACTGGGGATTCATGGGTATGAGTACGGGAGCAAGCGCCAATGACCTTACCCCTTCGATCGGAGACCCCAATACTACTATTCCGGAATACAAGGCGTTTCTCTGTAATGTAAGGAGGGCAGTATAAATGGCTAATAAAATCTGTTTAATTGACACCTCCAAGTGTATGGGCTGCCGGGGTTGCCAGGCTGCCTGCAAGCAGTGGAACCAGCTGCCGGCTGAAGCAACGACTTTTACCGGAAGTTATGAGAATCCACCAAATTTTTCTCACAATACCTGGCTCAGAGTTGCTTTCCGCGAGCATAGTGAAGGAGAAAACAGGGTTGATTGGATGATGGCTAAACTGGGTTGCATGCATTGTACCGATGCTGCCTGTATGCAAGCCTGCCCGGCCGGAGCGATTTATCGCACCGAATTCGGTACGGTTAATATTGATGAAGTCAAATGCATCGGTTGTAACTACTGCACCGTGGCCTGCCCCTTTGGCGTGATTGGTTTCGATCGCCTGACGAATAAAGCCCGTAAATGTACATTCTGCAATGATCGCCTCTCCAATGGCTTAACACCCGCCTGCGCAAAAGCATGCCCGACCGGGTCAATCACCTTTGGCGACCGTTCAGAACTGATTACCAGGGCGATGAAAAGAGTCGATCAACTTCAGGCTGCGGGTAAAACCGGGGCCAGGATTTACGGTCTCGATGAAGTTGACGGAACAGCCATGTTATATGTGCTGGCCGATGCGCCTGAAAAATACGGGCTGCCTGCTGATCCACAGGTTTCAGTGCAGACTCGTATCTGGAACGCCATCTTCAAACCTCTGCGCGTGCTCGTGGTAGTTGCGGTAGCCTTCGGTTTATGGGCTAACCGGGCTAACACAAAGAAAATCGAGCAGGCCAAAGGTGAAACCAAATAATACCGGGAGGTGAGATCAAAATGGAAGTGAAACAATTTGCCGGTGGGATTCATGTCCCCCACTATAAGAGTTTTAGTGAACATAAAGCAATTAAGGAAGCTTCACTGCCTGAAGAGATCGTCATACCTCTCATTCAGCATACAGGTGCTCCCAACGAGCCCCTGGTGAAGGTAGGCGATAAAGTCAAGGCCGGTCAAAAAATCGGTGGTACCGATAAATTTGTCAGTGCACCTGTCCATGCCAGCCTCTCCGGTACAGTTACGGCCATTGAACCAAGGCCTTTTTCAACAGGACAGATGATCGACAGTATTGTCATTGCTGTTGACAAAGATCAGGAAGCAATAGCGCTGGCCGATAATGACCTTGCCAAGGTTAGTAAGGAAGATATCATAAATGCCGTCAAAGAAGCAGGCGTGGTCGGAATGGGCGGCGCTGCTTTCCCGACAGCGGTTAAACTTAGCCCTCCACCGGATAAAACGGTCGATGCCTTGATCATCAACGGGTGTGAATGTGAACCCTTCCTCACCTGTGATCATCGCTTGATGCTTGAAAAGCCTGAAGAACTTCTGGAGGGTATCAAGCTGCTGATGAAAGCGCTTGAAGTTGAAAATGCTTATCTATGCATTGAAGACAACAAGGACGACGCCATTGAAGCAGTCCGTCAGAAAAATGATGATCCCCGTATTGTTCTGCTCAGAATGCCGACTAAATACCCGCAGGGTTCTGAAAAGCATCTGGTTAAAGCTGCCCTTGATCGTGAAATTCCATCTGGTGGCCTGCCCTTTGACGTTGGAACCCTGATCCAGAATGTCGGAACCTGTGTAGCCATCTATGAGGCTGTCAAATTTGGCAAACCGCTTATCGAGCGGGTTGTTTCAGTGACAGGACAGAATATCACCGAACCAGAAAACCTGATGGTTAAAATTGGTACGCCCCTCTATCATTTGATCGAGGAATGCGGTGGGATCATGGAAGAGCCGGCCAAAGTGGTCATCGGTGGACCGATGACCGGTCGGGCCCAGGATAACCTCGACGTACCGGTAGCGAAAGGAACAACCGGGGTAATAGTACTTCCTCCGGAAATGTCCCTGGAAGACCTTGAGTACTTTGACTGTGTTCGCTGCTGCAAATGTGTAGAACATTGCCCCATGATGCTTTACCCGAACCAGATCAGCATTTACTGTGAGGCTGGCCTGGTCAGGGAAGCGGAGGAATGGAACACCATGGATTGTATTGAGTGCGGAATCTGTGCCTATGTTTGTCCGTCAAAACGGCCGATTACCCAGCTGGTTCAGATGACCAAGCCGGCAATTCGTGAATTGCAGAGCAAGCGCAACTAATCATTTTAGGGAAAAGGAGGAGATAAGTGGTGAGTGATGCACAAAAACTGGTAGTTTCGTCATCCCCTCACATTAAGGATGAGGGAACTGTTTCAAAGGCCATGCGTGACGTTTTTATCGCCCTGATACCGATCACGCTGGTTGCTATATATTTCTGGCAGTTCTACGCTGTCTTTCTTATCGCGGTCTGCCTGATTACAGCAGTCCTGACCGAGCTTTTATTCAGGAAGATTATGAATAAACAGCCTAACATCGGTAACTGGAGTGCTCTTTTAACCGGATTGTTTGTTGCCCTGCTCTTCCCGGCAACTACTGCATGGTGGAAGCCGATGATAGCTACCTTTATTGCAGTTGGTATAGCCAGAGAGCTTATGGGTGGCCTTGGATGGAACCGTTTCAACCCGGCCTTATTCGGCAGGGTTTCATTGATTGTTTTGGCTCCTTTGTTTGCCTTTGTTGATGGCTGGTTTGCACCTCTGGCTGTTAACTTTGGCTCTGTCGATGTTATGACCCAGGCCACACCTCTGGCCATGTTGCACATGGGAGTAGAGATGCCCGCACTGGGACAACTATTCCTGGCTTTTCCGGGTGGTGCCATGTCAGAACAGTCGCCATTGGCCCTTTTGATTGGGGCTGCTTACCTGTTTTTCAGGGGGCATATTAACTGGCGTATTCCGGTATCGATACTGGTAACTGTTGCGGTGCTTACCCTGATTGCCGGTCAAAACCCGCTTTACCATCTCTTTACCGGCGGGATGATGATCGGTGCATTTTTCATGGCAACAGACTGGGTTTCCAGCCCCTTCACTGATAAGGGTAAACTTATCTTTGGTGTTGGTATAGGTGTTCTAATAGTAATATTCCGTCTCGCTCTTCCACCGACCGAAGGCGTGGCTTTTTCAATTTTGATCATGAACGCTTTTGTGCCGATGATTGAAAAGGCAACATCACGTCCGCAGTTTGGTAAGATCAAGGCTGTAGCCGTACCAATGGCTGATAAGAAATAATAACTTAGATAAAGATAACAATAAATTTAGCGGCGGCTTGCCCCGTATCATGGGCAGAGCCGCCGTTTTCTAATGCATTTATCTTTGCAGGAATTTCACTAAAGAGAGGTGGGTGTTTTTTTATAGTCTTAGTCAGCGGTATGGGGACAGACCTCCGCAGGAGATCTGTCCCCATCTTATAGCTTCGTGACGCTCGAACTTGTTCCCATGGTGCCGTTTTTCTTTAACATTACATACCGAAAACAGTGAGACCAAAACGGATAAAAAATACAACAATCAAGATTAAGCTGAATGAAACCAGGAGTAAAGCCATGTCGAAGTCGATATTGCTGATATTGATTGACCTGAATATGGCTTTCTTGCCGGGGCGGTAATCTACACTTTGCAGCAAAGAAAAAACCTTTTTATAGAAATTATGTGACACTACTCCTGAAATATTTTGAAGCATGACGAATGGATAGGTTAAAATTGCCCAGAAGCTGATAGCCAAACTGCCGACAACCCTGCCCAGATATTCAGCGCCCAGCCATTCCGGTATTCTTAGTTGATAAATATTAGTACGCTGGGCCAGGTAAAAGAACCCTATGCCAAGTAACAGAGCCAGAGCTACGGCGCCGAGATCTTCTAAGTGCCAGAAACTGATGTTCAGCAGGTAGCTAACTGAATAGGCATCAAGAGTAAAAGAAGTTAAGCTTGGGCCGACAAGATTTTTCAAAACCAGGTTTGGTGATAAGCCGATCAAGAGCATGCAGATTGCCAGTATTCCCATACCAATTTTCATCATCAGGGGCTCTTGTTTTACTTCAGCCAAATCTTCAGGAGCGGGGCGCCAGAAAGCAAAGAAGAGAAACTTGAGAAAATAGCAGACAGTACCGGCGCTGGCCAGGGTGAATAGCTTTTCAGCGATGAAGAGCGAATAGAGATGATGGTGTTCATAAGCTTCTACGATAGCGTGGTGCAGTAGGGTTTTACTGGCATAACCGTTAAAGAGGGGAATGCCAACGATGCCCAGGGAAGCGATAAGGACGACAATAGTGGTAAAAGGCATCCTGGTTCGCAATCCGCCTAGTTTGCTCATATTCAGCTCACCGGTAAGGTAGACAATAGCACCAGCGGCAAGGAATAGGGTCGATTTGAAAAAGGCGTGGTTGAGAATGTGGTAAGCGGATCCGGCCAGACCCATTGCACCCTCATAACCGAGATAGGCAGCAGCGCCGATACCCATGATAATATAGCCTATCTGGCTGATGCTGCTGCAGGCCAGCATTTTCTTAATATTGTCCTGCAGTAAGGCCATACAGACTCCAAAGAGCATGGTGGCAATGCCAAACCAGATGAGAATAAAGCCGGTATTGGCCAGTTGTTCCCAGAGGCTTGAGACAGCCGCACTCATGTTCCCGCCGGCAATAATGTTGGTGTCAGGGGAATAAAATCCGATTACCCGCAGAATACCATAAGCCCCCGTTTTAATCATGATCCCGGAAAGCAGGGCGCTGGCCGGGGCCGGGGCAACCGGGTGGGCCTGGGGTAGCCAGATATGTAGGGGCACCATACCGGCTTTGATGCCAAAGCCTAAGATCATTAAAAAAATAGCAATAATAGACGGAGTACTGATCCCTTCCAGGAAAGCGACCTGAGGATTAAGGTCTAGAGAACCGACATCAAAGTAGATTAAGCCTATACCGGTTAGTAAAGCCATCCCTCCAAAAATGCCAAGAAAAAGGAAGAGGCTACCCGCGCTCATAGCTTCTCTGGTTTGGGTATGGATAACCAGCACATAAGAGGCCAATGACATGATCTCAAAAAAGATTAAAAGTGATAAAAAATCACCGGCCAGGGGAACTCCCACTGTACCGCTCAAGGTGAGCATGAAGAAAGCAAAAAAGCGGCCCCGGTTATTTTCATGATTCATATAGTCGATTGCAAAAATCGTGGCGATAAGCCAGATAAAGGTAACCAGGATAGAAAGTAAAAAGCTTAAACCATCTACCCTGAAAGTCAGTTCCATGGGAGTGATGATCATTGGAATATTTAAAACCGGAGTTTGCCCTGCGGCAACTATTGGATAAAGGAAGGCAACCGCGGTGAGAGCACCGGCTGAACCGATCAATGACCAGGCATTTCTCCACCATTTGTTATTTTGGGCGCATATTATCATTACAAACGCCAGCAGTGGTATAGCGACAGCGATTAGCGGTAAGTAAGTAACTGAATGATGAGGCATTACTATTTACCTCCCACAAAGAAAAGGTATTCGGCGATATTGACCAGGTAGGGAACTGTTAACTGCAAGCCTGCCCCGACAATCAGGCAGCCGGCGACGAGGATGAGAATGGGGAGAAGCATAGAAAGAGGAGCTTCCGGGCCTTTGGTTGCTTTAAACTCTCCTTCTTTGAAAAAGGCAGTGATTATGATCGGCAAGAAATACGCGGCGTTTAACAGTGCACTGCCGATTAGGACTGCGACAAAAATCGGTGCACCACTTTCAAGGCTGCCCTGAATCAGGTACCACTTTGAAATAAACCCGTTAACAGGAGGAATGCCAATCATACCTATAGCAGCAATAGTGAAAGCAATCATGGTTAAAGGCATCTGTTTGCCAAGCCCATTGAGTTCGCTGATTTTCTTCTTCCCGGTAACTGTTATTATGGCACCGGCACAGAAAAAGAGGGTGATTTTTAAGAGGGCATGGTTAATGATATGTAGCAAACCACCGGCAAGGCCGATGCTGTTCAATAAACCTGCTCCCAGGGTAATGTAACCAAGCTGACTGATTGTTGAATAGGCAAGGCGTCTTTTTAGAACATCCTGCTGCATGGCAATTATTGAGGCGACGAGAATTGTAACCGAGACGAGAGCAGCAACAAAATAACCCATTTGCAAGCCGATTAAAGCAGTGATGCCGAATATTGAATACATGGACCGCAGGATGCCAAAGACACCGGATTTAACTACAGCAACAGCATGAAGAAGAGCGCTTACAGGCGTCGGTGCAGCCATCGCTGCAGGCAGCCAGGCATGCAGGGGCATGATTGCTGCTTTAACACCAAAACCTAGTATGAAACAGATAAAAGTAAGTTGCCAGAGACGAAGCGATCCTATTGAAAGGTCAACTATACCACCACGGGTGAATTCGAGCGTGCCCAGATTGCCGTAGGTGATGATTAGACCGGTTAAAATAAGTCCAGCGCCTAGAAAACTGTAAATGATATACTTAATCCCTGCTTTTTTAGCTTCATCATTACCCTCATGGATAACCAGGGGATAAGTAAAAATTGTTAAGAACTCGTAAAAAAGGTATAAGGTAAGCAGGTTGGCGGAAAGGGCTATACCCATAGTCATGCCCAGCGAAAGCAGGTAGAAGATGAAGTAGCGCCTGCGGTTATGCTCATGAGCCATGTAACCGGTTGAATATATTACGGAGAATGCCCATAATATTGCAGCAGTACCGCCAAAGAGGGCAGCGAGCGGATCAACCCGTAATTTTAGTTCCAGCCCGGGTGCTATTTTATGTAACACAAGCTCCCAACTGCCACTTTGTACATAAAAATAAAGAAGCAGAATCATTGCTGCTGCGCTTATAATACTGACAGATATGGCCAAAAAATTGCGAGTACTGTCATTTCCTTCAGAGGGTATAGCAGTAATTAAGGCTCCGGTAATGGGAAAGATGATTAAAAATAAAGGTAGATATATTAGATAATCCATTTCTCGATCGCCCTCTCCCGGTTCTTAATGAGCAAAACTTACATGTAGTAATCTTCCATTTCTTCAGCTTCTTCCTGGGCGATTTCCTTTTTGCCCGTTCCGGTAACCCAAACCAGCATGATTGACACCACTGTAACAAAAAGTACAGTTGATTCAAGTAGAGTATCATAACCGCGATAATCGAGTAGAACGTTGGCTACTACATTTAAGCCACCGCTTTCTTCAGCGCTCTTGGTGACATAGCGGACCCATATTTCGTTATTAGTAGGATTGTCGATATGACCGTAAGGTGGCATTTCTGTAACGGCGAGCATGAGCATCAGCGTAATTAAGGTGACCAGGAAAAGTGAAATAGCGAAAGTAATAACTCTAAAGGTTTTTCTCATTGCGGTCGCCTCCCAACCTTGGTAACCACTGTTACAAGTAAAACAGTCATGCCGATTCCAACAGCAGCCTCGGTAATTGCCAGGTCAGGCGAGTTGAGCTGTTGCCAGATAAGGGCCATAACCATACTGTAGGCGCCAAATATGATCACGATATAAAGTAGATCGTTAAAAACAAAGATTGAAACAGCAGTTACTAAGAGGACAATGAGCATCAGAAACATGAAAACGTCAATCATTGGCTGCCATTCTCCCCTTTCGTAAGTTCTGCGAGCTTGGATTTTCGTCTTCTCCGCTGTGTGGCGACATAATCGTTAATAACGAAGCTGCCTTCTGCCATCGGTGTTCCTCGGTTATAAGCAGTTTTTGCGATCAGGTGGGTAATAACCGGGTTAATAGTAGCGATCATAACCATAATTAGAAAAAGCTTAGTTATATTTGTTATGTCGCTGATTAAAATCATCAGCCCGACTAAAACCATACCGGTTCCAAGCGTATCGCACTTGCCCATGGCATGCATACGTGTGTAGACATCGGGGAGCCTAAGCAAACCGACAACACCGACAATCAGAAAGAAAAAGCCTCCCAGCAGGAAGAATGCCGCAATATAGTGCAGGATCATCATAACCACTCCTATATAATGTGACCTTCACGCAGTAATTTTAAAATACAGAGTGTAGCAATGAAAGTGCCGAGAACAAAAACAAAAGCTACGTCGATATAATAAAAACTGTTGTCAAGGAAGGCGAAAATCAAAATAATAATTACTACGTTGGTAGTGATTACATTCATTGCTACCAGCCGATCAAGAACGGTTGGGCCGCTGTAAGCCCTGACAATAGCCATGAGAGAGAAAATGATTTGTCCGATAACAACTGTATAAAGAACGGTGTTAATCATTTTTATAAACTGCCTCCATTTCCATCAACCTGCGATTAAGAGCCCAATCTTCAACACCATGAGCAACATCTTCGGTAAGAGCGTGAATAATTAAGAGGTTGTCTTCCAGCTCTACTGTTATAGTACCAGGAGTGAGAGTGATGGAGTTTACATATAAAACCCGTAAAAGAGTTCTTTCAAGATCGCAGCGCATAATCACTATACCCGGTGAAATGGGCAGTTTGGGGTTTAAAACAATCATCGCCACATTAATGTTGGCTATGACTATTTCAATGACAAGTTTGATAAAATAAACAGCAAGCATATAGGCCTGAATAATCAAGAAGTAGGTTTTACCTTCTGTAGATATGTTTAAGTTGCTCCAAAAGACAGTTAGGATCAGGCAGAAGATTGCACCTGTTACTAAATGTTGCCAGTCGGCGCTGGCTGACATAAGCAACCAAAAAACCATCAGAATAGAGAAGATAAAGATTGATCCAATCAGGTCTCCCTTGACTCTCTCAAGCATGGCAGTCACCTCCTAATGGTGAATTATTAATAATCGCATAATCGTTTGGTTGATAAAATCAAGGACCGCACCAGGAAATATTCCCAGCCCAATAATACCGAGGGCCAGGATGATAATCGGTACGAGCATACTTAAGGGTACCTGATCTAATTTGAATTGTTTCGAATCTTGTTTTTGATCGTCATGGCCTTGCTCATTGTGTCCGTGGCCATGTTCAGTGCTATCCTGAGAAAAATAAGCCTGTCCGATAATCGGGAAATAATAGCTGGCATTTAAAAGTCCGCTGAGCACAATTACCAGGATCAGGGCCGGCATATTAGCTTCAAGGCTGCCCAGGGCCAGGCCATATTTGCTGATAAAGCCCCCGAAGAGAGGAATCCCGACCATTGAGAAGGAGGCGACAGTAAATGCCCCCATGGTAATAGGCATTTTGTAACCCATTCCGGAAAACTGGTTGACTTTTTTGAACCCGGTCTGGTAATAAATTGACCCCGCACAGAGAAAGAGGCAGGTTTTCATAAAAGCATGAACAAGGATATGCAGCATTCCTGCAGCAATGCCCCAGGGGGTTCCCAGTCCGATTCCCAGGTAGATATAGCCTACCTGGGCTACAGTTGAATAAGCCAACCGTCTTTTTAGTTCAATTTGAACGAAGGCAAATAAAGAACCGGCGATCATAGCCACTGTTGACAGTATTATGATCAGGTGGCGAATATAAGTTTCATTAAAAACTTCTAAGCCAAAGGCAATCATAAGGATTTTCAAAAAGGCAATGATGTAAACTTTAACCACAAGGGCTGATAAAATGGCGCTGGAAGGAGAAGGTGCAGAGGAGTGGGCGTCAGGCAACCACAAGTGCAGCGGAAACAGGGCTGATTTGACTCCAAACCCAACTATAAAGAAGCTAAGCGCTGTCCAGATTAAGAAAGGATATGAATCTTTTACCAGTACTATTTCTTCAGCTATAAAAGTCAGGTTGAGATGACCGGTAATCATGTATAAAAAACCGATTCCAAAAAGGATAAAACCAGAACCCAGGGTAGCCAGGAGAATATACTTCAATGCAGCTTCTGTTGCCTGCCGGGTGCCCTTGGCAGCAACAAGGGCGCAAGCGCTGATGCCCGTAACTTCGATAAACACATAGAAGTTAAAAATATCATTGCTGATAACCAGGCCCATCATTCCAGCCAGGCAAAGCAATAATGCCGTGTAATACCAGCCGATTGCTTTCGACTCAAGTTCGTGTTTGGCCGCAGAGAAACTATAGATCAAAATCAGTAAATAAACCCCTGAAAGCAGCATAATCATCAAGCTTGACAAAGACTCAACAACAATCTCTATTCCCCATGGCGGCGGCCATCCAGCTACCTCATAACGGATTATTTCGCCCCCAGAGACATAAACGGCTATAATTATAGTAGCTATAAAAACTGCACCTGTAACCATGGTGGCGAGAGGAGCACATAGCGCTCTTTTCCACCTGGCTAGAATAGGCATGCAGAATGATGCAATCAGAATACCAATGATGCATAGAAATGGTAGCTTTGTAACTAACTCCATCTAGAGGTTCACCTCTACTTCATTTTCATAAAATTCGGAGCGCTAATCGTTCCGTAGAAAATATATAGTTTAACAATTAAGGCCAGGGTGAAAGCTGTTACACTAAAGCTGACCACGATTCCTGTTAGCATTAGAACGGACGGCAGTGGGTTTACATACAGTATGTCAGGGTTTGCGGGATCAATAATCGGTGGAACCCCACCTACAATATCGCCGATAATGATAAAGAACAGAAAGATGGAACTCTGCATGACATTTAATCCAATAACTTTCTTAATCAGGTTATGCTGGGTAATAACAATCAGAGTTCCAGTGGAAAAAAGTACAACGGATATCAGGTAGGGAAAGTTGATCAGGAGCATATCAAAGTTCATGATTTAGGCCTCCTCACTGATCATGTAATATATCGCCAGGATAGTGCTGGCTACCAGAACTCCGATGCCGAAATTGGCAACAGATATAATTCCAACGCTGAAAAGAGTTCCAGTTGCTCCAACAGGCCCATGCTCATGCGGTATCAGAAATTTGGAAACCTCGAGGATACCCCCGATTCCAACAAAAATAATTGATACATCAAGGATCATCTGCCGAAAGCTAACATTCCAAAGTTGACCAAAAATGAGAATATATAGAAGCAGGCCTAATCCGATGATCATGCCCCCCGAAAAACCTCCCCCGGGTGAAAGGTGCCCATGCATGATCACATAAAGTCCATAAAGAAGAACAAAAAGGAGCATGTAGCGAAACACAACCCTTGTAACATAGTCGTGCATCTTTTCTTCAGCCTCCCTTCAGGATGAAAAAGATAATTGAAATGACAATATCTTTAAAACGATTTAGAAAGTTTAACAAGTTCTAATATTCACAATATGGCACAAAAAAAATGTTCTTTTAACCCGTTTTACCAGCGCCCCAAAAAGGCTGAAGAGTAAAAAAAACAAAAAAAACCCCTTGCTACCATCCCTATTTTTCATCATTTTTGTTCAGATGTCAAGTTGTTTTTAAATTAATAGTTAATATAGTTAATATGGTTTTAATGCATGAAAAATATTTTTGTAAGCAGGAAATCGACATAGTAAAGCGAATAGAGACTTTTGGTTGTCTTAGATAAATCGTTTTAACAGTTAGAGGGGTTAATACATGGCAAACTTCTTAGTCATTCAGATCCAGGGTACAATGCTGAACAGTTACCTGCCCTTGCTCATTGTTTTATTGCCCATTATCGGATCTTTAGTGATCGGTTTATGCGGACTCCTTTCCAAAAATGCGGCGAGAATTCTGGCAGTATTTATCTCTGCTCTTACTGTTTATCTAACCGTCGAACTATTTATATTAGCCAGTGAAGGTTTTACAATTTGTTACGCTCTTCCCGCCCTGGCCGGAGTTGCCATGGCTTTTAAAATTGACCTTACCGGAGCAGTTTTTGCGCTATTTACTGCAATAATCTGGTTTATTGCTGTAATGGCATCCCTGCCTTACATGGCTCATGATTTGAAGCAAAACCGCTATTTTACTTTCCTGCTGCTTTCCCTTGGCGGTTGTATCGGTGTTTTTCTCAGCGCTGATTTTGTCACTCTGTTCCTCTTTTTTGAGTTAATGACCTTTGCTGCCTATGCCCTGGTTGTTCATACCCAGACAGCAGATGCTATGAAAGCCGGCGGTAACTACCTCTACCTTGGTGTAATCGGTGGGCTTGCCCTGCTTTCCGGTATAATTCTGATGAACAATGCGATAGGAAGCGTTGCTATAGAACCGCTGCTGCAGGAACTGCTGCCTGCTGGTAATATAGTGGTTTTGATTGCTTTTTTAATGATTTCCGGGTTTGGTGTAAAAGCCGGTATGGTCCCTCTGCATATTTGGCTGCCCCAGGCCCATCCTGTCGCTCCTGCACCAGCCAGCGCCCTTCTTTCCGGGATTATGATCAAAACCGGTGCATATGGGATTATTCGCGTAACAACCATGCTTTATTCTCCGGCAAATGAGTTTGCTGAAACTAATTTATGGCATTTTACCGAGAATCTCGGCCACATTATAATCTGGATCGCTATTGTAACGATGTTTTTGGCTGCCCTGATGGCTCTTTTGCAAAATAATGCAAAGAGGCTGCTTGCTTACAGCAGTATCAGCCAAATGGGTTATATCCTGATGGGTGTTGGTGCGGCCGGGTATCTTGGTTTTGACGGTCCGATGGGTTTTGGTGGGTTTTCCTACCATATTATTAATCATGCTTTTTTTAAGTCCGGCTTCTTTATTTTATTCGGAATAATCTATACCAGACTACATGAAGTGAATATGGATAAACTTGGCGGCCTTTGGAAAAAATTTCCTCTGACTTTTATAGCTTTTGCCGTTTGTGCAGCCGGTATCACCGGCATTCCCGGTTTTAACGGGTACGTGAGTAAAACACTTTTACACCATGCAATTGTTGAAGCATTTGAACATCATCATCTCTGGGATCTCTGGTTAGCAGAAAAATTATTCATGTTAACCAGCGGCCTCACGGTTTGTTATATAGCAAAACTTTTCATTTCAGTCTTCCTGGGAAAAATCAAACCGGAAACTGATACAGCACTCAATCGTCAGGACCAGGGTGAAAACTGGGTTGAACGGCTTGTGGCTCTTTCTTTTATTATCATTATTCCCCTGCTCGGTCTTTTCCCGGCAACAATGATCAAGAAAGTCATTGTTCCAATGACCGGATCATTCGTTTATAATGACTACTATGTCAACTATTTATATAAAACAAATGTTTGGGTTATTCAGGATTTGCTCGGCATTTTAATCGGCCTGGTCCTTGGTGCCGGTTTTTATATTATTTTCAAAAGAAAAGAGTTGTTTTCTCTGGTTCCACCTGATTATCTCAGTGTTGAATACTCGGTTTACAAACCGGCGGTTAAAATACTTGCTATCTCATTTACAAGGATCGGGCGCAGGGTTGATGATCTGGCAAACTGGGGCATTATGGGAGCCCCGTCCCTTTTAGCTCAAGTGTCGGGAGGTGCCGGCTTTCTGGATGAATCTTTGTTAAGCAATTGGGGCAGGAGCTTTCTTAGTTTCTGTATTCAACTATTTGAAACTATTTACAACTATTGGCTGAAGGGTATAGACGCTATTTTCGGCCGGCTCGGCAATTATTTGCGCACGGCTTTCATGACTCTCTTTAAATTTGATTACGAAACAAGAGGCGATCGGCGTTTTCAGATTATCAATATTTCCAATATTGATTTTGATCTATATATTATTCTAATCGCGATTGGAGCGATCCTGGCAACCAGTTTATTTTTTATCTTTAATTAACCGGTGAACTATTCCCGGGGCGGAGGCGATGTAGTTGATCCTGGCTTACCCCCAACCAATTATCGCAGTAATTGTGCCGATTATCGGGGCTATCATAATTCGTTTGCTTGATGAAGATAAAGCAGGCATCCGCCACCTGGTTGCCCTTATTTCATCGGTAATTGTTTTTCTGGCGGTTGTTTCCATGCTACCTGCAGTGCTAGCCGGCAATTATATTCAAATCCCTTTATTTAAACTGATCGAAGGTATGGGCATGTATCTAAGGGTTGATCTTTTAGGGATGGTTTTTGGCCTGGTGTCATCTACCCTCTGGATTTTTGCTACCGTTTATTCAATCGGTTACATGGCCCATGAGCATGATCAGCGTAATTATTTTGTTTTCTTTGTTCTCTCCTGTAGCGCAGCAATGGGGGTTGCTTTTGCAGGAAACCTCTTCACCCTCTATATATTTTACGAATATCTGGCCATTTGTACTTATCCACTTGTCGTCCATTCCGGAACAAGAGAATCGGTTAGTGCGGGTATAAAATATATTACCTATAGTTTTGGGGGCGGGGCCCTCGTTCTTGTTTCAATTTTTATGATTTACGACCTTGTCGGCACCCTGGATTTCCTGCAGGGGGGTATTTTGGGTGCGCTTTCAACTGATTATTCAACCAGGTTAACCATAATATTTGCTCTCCTTATTGCCGGCTTTGGGACCAAGGCTGCAATCATGCCTCTGCATTCCTGGTTACCGGGTGCCATGGTGGCTCCGACACCGGTAAGTGCTCTTTTACATGCCGTGGCTATTGTTAAGGCCGGGGTTTTTGGTATTTCGAGGGTCTTTTTCTCTATCTACGGGGTTGAAACTGTCTCAGCTCTAAATGTAACCGGCATTTTAGCTGTGGTGGTTTCTTTTACCATCATTGTCGGTTCGCTGATGGCCATCAAGCAAACAGTTTTAAAGCTCAGGCTGGCCTATTCTACAATTGGTCAGCTCGGTTATATAACGCTGGGCATACTGATGTTGCATCCAATTGGCGCTATGGGAGGTCTGGTCCATATTATTAATCATGCCATCTTGAAAATAACTCTTTTTTTCTGTGCCGGTATGATTATTACCGTAACGGGTAAGAAAAATCTTGACCAGTTGCATGGGGTTGGCAGACAAATGCCCCTGACCATGTTAGCTTTTGCTATTGGCGCTCTCGGCTTAATGGGGGTGACTCCTATAGCCGGATATGTCAGTAAGTATTACTTATTAACTGGTGGGCTGGAGTCGGGTATGCCGGTGTATGCTTATGTTATTCTAAGTAGTACTCTGCTAAACGCTGTTTATTACCTGCCGATTATTGTCAATGCCTTTTTTAAAGAGGGTGAGTTTAAGAAAAAACCGGGTTTTGAGGCTCCCCTGACCATGCTTGTTCCGACTCTGATCCTGGCGGTGTTCAGTATACTATTCGGCCTTTTTGCTAATTATACTACCATTCCCTTTATTGAAGCAGTAATTAGATATGTTTTCTAGCCGGACAGGGAGGTAATTGCGGAAAATGCAAAGTGATATCATTATTTCAATAACCCCGGCATTAATTGTTCTGGCGCCATTGCTGGGTGCAGTAGGAGCAATGCTGGCTGACTACTACCGCCCTGAATGGCGAAACCCAATTCTATTAACGGCTGTTGCAATTCCCTTGCTGCTGGTTGCTGTAATCTACCCTGCAGTAGTTTCCGGTATGAAATATTATCTGCATCTTAATGTATTGCCACCGGCGGGACTGGAGTTCAGGGTCGACATCTTATCATTCTATGTGGTTTTACTTTTTGCATTTTTTAGCCTGATCATAGTAATCTACTCGATCGGTTATTATCGGGACAGGGAAGAGGGAAGAAAGTTTTTCTATTTCCTGCTAATTGCCATTGGCGGTTGCCTGGGCGTGGCCTTAAGCGGTAATATGCTTACTTTTTTTCTCTTTTTTGAATTGATGTCCCTAATGTTTTTCCCCATGGTGGCTTACAAGTCGACACCTGAAGCCAAAGCGGCCGGACTTAAGTTCTTTTTTATGACAATTCTTTCCGGTGTAGCTCTATTCTGGGCTGTTGTGATTGTTTATAATGCAGCCGGCACCTTGTCTTTTGGCAGCGGTGGACTGTTTGAAACCAGTACACCAATGCTGCTGGTAGCTTTTTGCTGTTTCCTGATCAGTTTCGGTATTAAAGCAGCTATGTTGCCCCTGCATTTCTGGATGCCCGATGCCTATGCTGCCGCACCGACACCTGCTGCTGCAGTATCTTCGGCAATGATGCTTAAAACCGGTGTTCTGGGTTTGATCAGGGTCTTTCATGATATTTTTGGGCTCGCTTTAATCCAGGAAACCGGTTGGAATATTATTTTGCTGGTTTTAGCTCTTCTCAGCATGATTTATGGGTCTATCTGTGCTTTTGCCCAGGATGATTTGAACCGCCGACTAGCCTACTCAGGGATTGCTCAGGTAGGTTATATGCTTCTGGGCATTGCCCTTCTTACCGAACTGGCCCTGGTTGGAACTGTCTATCATATAATGGCACATGCTTTTATGAAAGGTTGCATGTTTCTGTGTGCCGGAGTTATTTTTGTTAATACAGGTAAAACAAGAATTAGCGAGATGAAGGGTATTGGACTGCAGATGCCTGTAACCATGCTTGCTTTTACTGTAGCTGCTGTCAGTGCTGTTGGTGTACCTCCATTCAATGTCTTTGTCAGCAAGTGGCATCTTGGTCTTGGCGCTTATCAAGCCGGGATGCCTTTAATTATCATATTGCTTCTACTGAGCAGTATCCTCAATGCCGCTTATTATTTTCCGATATCGATCAATGCTTTTCTTGGTTGCCGGGAACTGCAAAATATAGAAAGACAGAGGTTGCGTTTGCAGCCTTTGCGTATGATTCCTGTGATCATACTTGCCGCGTGTGCCTTTGTTTTTACCCTGGCTCCATTTAACTGGCCACTCAGCCTGGCACGTGCTGTAGCACAGCTTTATTTTTAAGGTATTTAAAAGCATTTAGTCTATTTTATTTTTTTAAAACGAAGTTTAATTTTATAATATGCCTTTTATATAGATCATGAAAAAAAGTTTAAGTTAGATGCCCCGCGGAGGTGAGTGGATTTGAGTCAGGAAGTAGTTCATACTTTATTGCCGGCTATAATTATTTTTGTTCCAATAATATCCGGGTTTATTCTCTTCTTTTTCCCGGAGAAACTCTACCCTTACAAGGAACACATTTGCATCGGCGTTACCGGTCTATTTTTTCTGCTGGTGTTGAGTATGTACCCGGCCATCAGGGAAGGTAAAATTTTGATTGGCATTTTTCAGTATTTTTCATTTCCACTTTCGGTATCTTTTAAGGTAGACCAACTTACCTTTTTCCTTGGGGTTTTCTTCTCTTTCGTCTGGTTTATGGCTGCATGCTATTCGCCCGGGTATATGGCTCATGAACACAAGAAAGAACGCTATTATGCTTTCTTTTTACTGGCTGAAGGCGGTTGCATGGGTACTATTTTTGCCGGAGATCTGCTAGGTTTGTTCCTTTTCTTTGAATTTATGGCTCTTACTACTTATGTGCTTATTGCTCATGAAGAAACACCGGTGACCATGTTTGCTGGTGCAAAATACTTATATATGACAGTCGGCGGAGGTTTGTCTGTTTTCTTTGGGCTTTTGACGATGTTTTATCTGACCGGATCTGTAACATTTACACGTCCGGGATTGATTACCGAGCCTTCAGGATTGGCCACTGCAGCATTTGCTGCTTTTATGATTGGGTTTGGTTTAAAAGCTGGTATGTTTCCTGTTCATGTCTGGCTACCTGACGCTCACCCGGCAGCTCCTTCACCGGTCAGCGCTGCACTTTCCGGTATTATGCTGAAAACGGGTATTTACGGCATGATCAGGGTGATTTTTAATGTATATAGCCCGGAATTTATCAAAAATGCCAACTGGGATTCGGTAATGCTTGTGATTGCTGCTATTACTATATTATTGGGTTCAGCCATGGCTCTACTACAGGATGATTTGAAACGCCGATTGGCTTACTCAAGTATAGCCCAGATTGGCTATATTATCCTTGGTGTTTTTTTATTGAGCGAACAGGGTTTAACCGGGGGGTTATATCATTTATTTACGCACGCATTCATGAAAGGCTTACTTTTTCTTTGTGCAGGGGCAATTATTGTCCAAACCGGCATTCGCAATATCAGCCGGATGAAAGGAATCGGTTTAAAAATGCCCCTGACCATGATCTTTTTTACCATAGCTTCAGTAACCATGGTTGGTATACCGCCTTTTAACGGATTTATCAGTAAGTGGCAGCTTTCCATGGCTTCTCTTGAAGCAGGACAACCATTATTTGTAGCTATTCTTATTATAAGCAGCCTTTTAAATGCTGCTTATTACTTCCCAATTGTTATCACCGCTTTTTTTGCTGCAGAAAATAATGGCAGTCATGCGAATGGTCATGACGAAGAGCATCATGAGCAATCAGATTTGCATCTTCACGATCAACACGGGGATTCTCAAACCAATGGAAACACAAGCCTTCTCAGGCAGGAAGCTCCATGGCATATGGTTATTCCGATGGGTATTCTTGCAGTAGGTTGTGTGGCTTTTGCCCTGATGCCCGAAAATTGGCCTTGGAACCTGGCTCTTGATGCAGCCCGCTCACTATTTAACATGTAAATTGACTTATTATGCCCAATTAAACAACTAAAGATTTCAGGGCAAATTTGGGCATTTCATACGATGAGCTCGTAATCAGAGGAAAGATCACCCATGTTTCTTTATTAAGGACAGATATAAGTGAAATGCTTCCGGATACTATTATTTGCCCTTCCAGCTAATTGCAAGGAGTATTAAGCTAATGAATGCAGTTTTTCCCGAGAACAGCATACAAAGCAGCCTTCCATTGATAATAACTATTGTACCGATTGTTGGGGCTGCAGTAACTGTTGTTCTTGGCAGATTTCCTGAGAAATATAGAAATATTTTTGTTCTTTTTATTACTGCATCTGTTTTTTTGCTCTCAGTAGCACTTTTTAACTTAAGTTGGAAAGAAGTTGTAGTCAGCCGTTATTCAGTCGGTTTCGGCGATATCCCCCTTTTTTTCAGGGTAGATAAACTCGGAGCTCTTTTTAACCTCTTATCTTCATTTATCTGGTTTCTGGCAACTGTATTTTCCATGACCTACATGACTCACGAGAAAAGGAGAAATCGTTACTATACTTTTTATCTCCTAACCCTCGGAGGCTGCCTGGGGGTTTTTTTAACAGCTGATCTTTTCAGCCTCTTTTTCTTTTTTGAGCTAATGTCGATTGCATCTTACCTTCTGGTGGTGCATACACAAACTGAAGAGGCATCGAGTGCAGGAAGGCTCTATATATTCCTCGGTATTTTTGGTGGTCTTTGTATTCTTGCAGCTTCAATCTTAATCTACTGGTATACCGGTTCGGTTTTATTATCACCTTCGCTCGAAGCTTTGATCATCATTCCCTCCCGCATTCTAATTGCAGTCCTTTTAATGATAGGCTTCGGTATTAAAGCCGGAATGGTACCATTGCATATTTGGCTGCCCAAAGCACACCCAGTTGCGCCTTCACCAGCCAGCGCGCTACTTTCTGGAATCATGATTAAAACCGGAGCGTACGGTATTGCCAGGGTTGCCACAGTTCTTTTTACGCCATCCGTTCATGACCATAATATGCTATGGGCTTTTACCGAACAATTTGGCTACATTATAATCTGGTTTGGCATCCTGACCATGTTTACTGCTGCTTTTATGGCACTTTTTCAGCAAAATGCCAAGCGTATACTTGCTTACAGCAGTGTAAGTCAAATGGGTTATATTTTAATGGGAGTAGGAGTTTGTGCCTACCTTGGCCTGGAAGGGCCGATGGCCATGGGTGGATTCTCTCTACATGTTTTAAACCATGCGTTTTTCAAAGCAGGCATGTTTATGATGGTCGGTGCGGTTTATTTTCGCACCGGTGAAATAGAATTAAAACGCTTAGGTGGTCTCTGGCGTGACTTTCCGGTGACTACAATTGTTTTTCTAATTGCAGCTATGGGGATTGCCGGTATCCCCGGCCTTAATGGATATACCGGAAAAGTTCTCCTGCATCATGCCATAGTTGAAGCTTTTGAGCATCATCATGACTACAGCCTTTATTGGGCAGAGCGTATTTTTATGCTAACCGGGGCAATGACCACCTGTTACATAGCCCGTCTTTTCAGTTCAATCTTTTTGGGCAAAAAACCTGAAGGTTTGGTGGCCAAAGGCAAAGAACCCTGGAGCGAAAGAATAGTATTCCTTATTATTGGTTTAATTATAGTTTTTATCGGTACCAATCCTTTTCTTGTTTTAAAAGAATTAATCGGTCCGGTGGTGCGGATATTCCCCTTTGATGATTATGCTTTTAATTATCTGTTGAAAACTAATTTTTGGGATATTCATGACCTTTCTGGAATGGCAGCAATTGTTGCCATCGCTGCCATTTTATTTTTTTTCGGGAACCGGTTCAAACTTTTTGATTACCAGTTGCCCGGTTGGCTTAGTATCGAAAAGATGATCTATCTGCCGGCGGTAAAAATATTTACAGTTTTATTTACTCGCAGCGGGCGAGCTCTTGAAACAGTTGTTGACGGAGCATATGTAAACAGCCCACGCCTGCTGACCTATTATTGCATCGGAGGTCGTATCCTTGATTCAGCTGCCGAATACGTTGTTGTTGGTACTCAGGCTTCGCTAAAAAAGATTAGCTACAACATCAATCGGCTTGAAAACAGTGCCGGTTTTTTTCTTAATTTTCAGGCTCTGTTAACCCGTTTACTGCTGCTGGTTTATGATAGCTGGGTGCAGTTTTTACATTACATTTTTCATAGTGCCAAAAATTTTGCAGTACAGGTATTCTATTTTTTATTCAGGATGGATTATAAACCTGAAGGAAGATTTTTCTTCATAGTTAACACAATCAATTTTGAGCATTACCTAATCATTTTCTTTGTTTTTTTAATAATTGTAATGTCACTTTATCTTATCCTATAAAATGGTACCTGCAGGATTAAGGTCTTATGAAACGAATAATAGTTGTATTGGTAATTAAGATACAGTAAAAAAGGGGAATCATTAAATGATTGAACAGGAATTAGCCAGGTTTGCAAAAGAAGCAAATTATGATAAATTGCCGAAGAATGTAATCCATCAGGCAAAAATATGCCTTCTTGATCTGGTTGGCGCTGCCTGTGCCGGTGCGATGGCTTTGCCGGGACATGTTGTTACTGAAATTATTGAAGAGGCGGGGGGTAACCCCCAGGCTGTATTGATTGGGCGTAAGGAAAGGGTCCCTGCGCTAAATGCAGCTCTTGGTAACGGTCTTTACGCTCATTCCCTGGAGCTTGACGATCTTCACCGCAGTTCAATTCTCAGACCCGGATCTCCGATCATTCCTGCTGCCCTGGCTGCTGCAGAAAAATATCAGGCGTCGGGTAAAGAACTACTGACGGCTATCGTTGTTGGTTATGAAGTTGGAATTCGTATAGCCGAAGCGATGACACCTACGCATTATAATTTTTGGCATACTACCGGCACTTGCGGCACCTTTGCGGCTGCCATTGCTGCCGGCAAGGTCATGAATCTCAACGAAGATCAGCTTATCGATGCCCTCGGCCATGCCGGAACCCAGGCTGCTGGATTGATGGAGCTACACTACAGTCCCGAAGGAATGATGAGTAAGCCGTTGCATGCCAGCAAGGCAGCTCACAACGGCCTTTTCTCCGCCATGCTTGCCGCAGGCGGTTATACAAGTACTAAAACAATTTTATCCGGCGAAAAAGGCTTTCTAAAGGTTTTTGCCCCCAAGGCAAAAATGGAGAAGATTGTTGCCGGGCTTGGCGAAAAATATAGGATTATGCAAATCAGCTACCGTCTCTATGCTTCCACCCGTCATACTCATGCCGGTATCGATCTGGGTTTGCGCTTGAAGGAGAAAGGGGTTAAACCTGAAGATATAGAGTTGCTGCGGATTCAAACCTATTCAGTAGCCAGAGACCTGGTTGGAGAGCCCTTCCCCGAAACAATCTATGAAGCCAAGTTCAGCCTTCCTTTCTGCGTGGCTACAGCCCTGGTTTATGGCCATGTCGGTATTGAAGACTTCACGGAAGAACGATTATTTGACCCCGTTCTTGAAGAACTAATGAGTCATTGTACTGTCGAGATCGACCCCCTGCTTGATGCCCATTACCCGCAAAAATGGGCGGCAAAGTTGAATATCATTATGCGCGATGGTACTGTTGATCATGAGCAGACTGATTTTCCCAAGGGTGATCCCGAGAATAAGGTTTCTTTGCAGGATCTGCACACCAAGTTCAGGAGGCTCTCGTCCCAATTATTGCCGCCGTCAAAAATAGAGACCTGGTTGGAGCATATCATGAAGGTCGAGACATTTGATGATATTACAGACATGTGGAGGATTTAATAAATTTGCCGGTAAAGAAAAGGATGACATTCACAATTTAATTGTGAATCAATCTTTCAGCCGACTAAGGTTTCAAAATATTGTTAATGGCAATAAATATGCAGGGGCGCGGCGTACCGCGCCCTCTTAAACTATTTTTTCATGATCATTGATTATTGAGCCACTTTCTCTTCCAGCCAAGCTGAAATATCCCTGGCAACTTCCTGCCAGCCCGGCTCAGCCATGATCCAGTGGGCATGGTTTTTAATTTCTTTGTAATCTGCCTTAGCCCTAAATTTCTTTGCTACCTTTTGAATTACCGAAACAGGTGTGATCCTGTCTTCTTTACCACCAATAATCAACAGGGGAACTGTGATTGCAGATTCGTCTATCCCTGAAGCTCTCTGCTTGTCCAGGAACCAGTAGCCGATTTCAAAGGCAGCTCTTCCGGATTCAAATACAAACTTGCTATAAGCTTCTTTTTGTTCCTCAGGTGGCAACATGTTCAGCATTGAATAGGCTGCTTCTCGAAAAGTTTGACGCATCGGTTTTTTCCAGAAAGCCCATTTTGTCTGGATGCTGAAAAAACTTCTGATTACTGAAGGCCTGATAGCATTGATTCCGGCGGGAGAAGCCGGAGTAATGGCGACCACTATACTGGCAAGGTTGCGGCTCGCCAGGATCATGGCCAGCAGTCCACCCATAGAGTGTCCCATCAGAATCGGTTTTTCAGGAAGTTTTTTTATCTCGGCCTCTAAATCTGCGGCATAATCAAGCAAACTGGTAGTTCCCAGAGCGGGATCCGGTTCTTCATGAGGTTCAATATCGTGGTGCCGAAGAGTTGGGGTGATAACTTTATACCCCTGTTCCGAAAAAAAAGTCTTAAAATTATTCCAGTACCAGGGTCCACCCCACATGCCATGAATCATGTAAATTGTTTTGGCCATTACCCCACCCCTTATAGTTAATTATTGATATACTGTTATAGTATCAGAATATTTCAACTGCAGTCAAATGATATGAGGCCGGGTACAGGTGTTTATGAAGTGGTCTTTTACTATGATGAGCTGGAATTATTTTTAGAAGGCCCTGAACTTTATAGCAAGAAACCAGAGTATAAATTTGCCAGTGTAATGTCACCCAAAATTTTTCCGCTAAAGTCATTGCCATTTCTGGTATCATAATTGGAAATCCGGCAGCATCGGTCATTAAAAGGTATCGATATGATTAAATTTGCTCATTCAGGTAAAAAAACCGGGAATAACCTCCCGGTTTTTTGGTGCGCCTGAATGGATTTGAACCAGTGGCCTCCTGCGTGTCAAGCAGGCGCTCTCCCCCTGAGCTACAGGCGCATGATGAATGTTGCTTAAAATCAAGATTATTTTAGCACTATCTTAATTACCCTGTCAAGGAATCTCCAGCCTGTAAATATTAGCCTTTCTATGCTATTATGTTATTGAAATTATCTCTCTGGGAGGTCCGAACTTGCCTGCAAATCTCACGCCACAGTATTATGCTGCCGAAGAAAATTATAAAAAGGCAACTTCTACTGAAGATAAAATTAAAGCGCTTCAGGAAATGCTTTCAATCATACCCAAGCACAAGGGTACCGAACGCTTACAGGGTGATATAAAGAAAAAGATTGCTCGCCTCAAAGAGGAAGGTAAGAAAAAGAAGCAAACCAAGAGCGGTTTTAATCCATTCGGGGTAGAAAAACAGGGTGCAGGGCAGGTTGTTTTAGCCGGGTATCCTAACAGCGGAAAATCATCGCTGGTAGGTGCTTTATCGAGAGCAAAAGTAAAAGTTGCCGAGTATCCTTTCAGCACAGCTCTCCCTGTCAGTGGAATGATGCCCTACAAAGATACCTTTATTCAGCTTGTTGATACTCCTCCGCTATCGCTTGAAAACATACCTTCAGGCTTGATAGGTACTTTTAAGGAAGCAGATCTATTGCTGGTTATCATCGATGTTTCAACGGCTGAATGCCTGGAACAGCTTGAGGGTTTAATGCAAATCTTGCAGGATCGCGAAGTGATCGATCTTTCAGAAGAAGGTCATATTATTGCCCCCATACCTTTCATGATCCTGGCCAATAAAATTGATCAAACCGGAGCGGAAGACAATCTGATAGTGCTGCGAGAACTCAGACCAGACCTGGAGATTATACCTGTTTCCAATAGTGGCTTTGGTTTGGAAGATTTGAAAGATAAAATATATGAAACCTTGAACATTATCAGGATATACGGTAAGGCTGTTGGCAGAGCTGTTGATAAAGACAGGCCCTTTATTTTAAAAAAAGGGAGCACTGTGCTTGATTTTGCCGCCCAGGTTCATAAAGACTTTCCTGAGAAACTAAAAAGCGCCCTGGTCTGGGGTTCGTCTAAGTTTGACGGTCAGGCTGTAGCTCGTGATTATGTGCTGGAAGATGAGGATATAGTCGAGCTGCAGCTCTAATTTATAATAAACCTTGGAACAGTCGCACACTTGACCTATAGCTGAGCAGTTACTAAACTTTTTAAGGAGATGAAAATATATTTAAACTTATCCAGAGCATAGGGCAGGTAAAAAGTTTTTTTATGCGAATATTACCTTATTGAAGTTCTGTTAATAATTTTAGGTGCCAACGTTATATCATAATAAGGGAGATGACTGTGATGTCAGCTTTGTGGATTGTTCTTGTCATAGTATTAGTACTTGCTGTTTTTTTTATTGGAACTTACAATCGCCTGGTCACCCTGCGTCAGCGTATTAAGAATTCCTGGGCTCAGATTGAAGTCCAGTTAAAGAGGCGCTATGATCTAATTCCCAACCTTGTCAATACGGTTAAAGGTTATGCAACTCACGAAAGAGAGACCTTTGAAAAGGTAACCCAGGCTCGTAATATGGCTATTCAAGCGAAAGATGTTAACGAGCAGGCCGGTGCCGAGAATATGCTTTCGGGGGCGTTAAAATCGCTCTTTGCCGTTGCCGAAAGTTACCCGGAACTGAAGGCGGATGCCAATTTCCGGCAGCTGCAGGAAGAATTGACCAACACAGAAGGTAAAATTGCCTTTTCAAGACAGTTTTACAATGATACGGTGATGACCTACAATACAACAATTCAGCGCTTCCCGACCGTACTGATTGCCGGTATGTTTGGTTTTCATAAGGAAGATTACTTTAATCTCGACGAAGAGGCAGCAGCCCGCGAGGCGGTCAAAGTTGAATTTTAGGAGCGCTAATTTATGATAAATAAAAAGCGGGTTATCGCCGGCAGAACATTGCTGTTTTATATTATAATTTTGCCTTTATTTTTTGCGATAGTTCTTCTTTTCTCATCACCGGTTAATGCCCAGGATGACCGTTCTTTTTATTTTCCTTCCGTCATTATTGAAGCTGAAGTATATCCTGACGGAACCATGCGAGTTACTGAAGATCGCACCTACAGGTTCAATGGCCGTTATCGTGGAGCCTGGTCCTATATTTACCTGAAACATAACTCCAGAATTAGAGATGTTAAAGTCAGCGAAAGGGGCACGCCTTATCGTGAAATGCCAGTTGGCACGCAGGATATGCCCGGAATCTTTTATGTTGAGTATAAAGCGGATCACGTCTATATTGACTGGAGCTACGAAGCCTACAACGAAGACCGCGTCTTTACTATAAGCTATCATGTCGATAACGCAGTTCTTGTGCATAACGATGTGGCAGAGCTATACTGGCAGTTTATCGGTGATGAGTGGGGTGAAAGAACCGAACACGCCCACGTTACACTGAAACTTCCCGATGGTATTAACCAAGATGAGATTAGGGCCTGGGGGCATGGTCCCCTGCATGGTGATGTCAGGATTATTAATCAAAACACTGTCACCTGGGAAATTGAAAAATTACCGGCCCGGACTTTCCTTGAAGGGCGGGTTGTTTTTCCTCCCAGCCTTGTGCCGCTTGCCGGTAATTTTAGCGGTAAGGACGGTTTGCCGAAAATCCTCGCTGAAGAAGAACGCTGGGATCGCGAGGCTAACCGCAAACGGGCAATGGGACGTGCCGATTATATCCTGGGACCGCTGTTATTTGTGGCAATGTCTACTTATGCTGTTATAGCGGCAAGAAAAGCCAGGCATTCTCCTGAAGCGTACAAGGGCGATTATCACAGGGAGCTGCCAGGCGATTACAGCCCTGCCGAAGCGGGCTTCCTGGTTCGTTCAGGCAGGACAACCCCTGAAGATTTTACAGCGACAGTCATGGACCTTGCCCGCAGGGGACATCTAAAGTTTGAAGAATACCAGGGTGAGAGCGGATTGATCATTAAGCGAACCTTTACTGATTACCGGATCATTCCCACCCGTGGTAAAGATGACCTCCTAAACCATGAAAAACAGCTCTATGCTTTCATATTTGAAAAAGTAGCTAAGAATAGTGAGCAGGGCACTACTTTGCGCGATATAGAAAGCTACGGTAAAAAGCAGCAAAAGAGTACAGCTCAGTTTTATGAAAAATGGGTTGAAACCATAAAAAATAAGGCAAGTGGGCATATTTTTTTTAAAACTACTAATTGGACTGGAGTAATTATAGGTATAGTAGCTTCATTAATTGGTGTGGTATTTCTGCCCCTTGGCATGATAGTTACAGGCATTCTTTTGATAACTGCCGGCCCGCTGGTAACTATTATCATTGCAATTTTTAAGCGGATGACCGATTATGGTGCAGACCAGTATGCCAGGTGGATGGCTTTTAAACGCTTCCTACAACATTTTTCCAGGTTGGATCAATCTACAATACCGTCTCTTGTAATCTGGGAGCATTACCTGGTCTTTGCTGTTGTTCTAGGGGTGGCCAAAGAAGTGATGGATCAACTGCATTTAGTCTATCCCGAGCTAAAAAACAACAGTCACCTGATCTGGCCATCTTATGGGGCCCTCGCAGCAAGCCCTACCAGCTTCAACAACCTTACCTCGTCGATGGGACAATCATTCAGGACTGCCTTTCAATCTTCTTCGTCATCAGGTTCTGGTGGTGGAGGAGGTTTTTCAGGAGGCGGCGGCGGCGGAGGCGGCGGAGGCGGCGGTGGCGCCCGCTGATCATTTTCTGTGCAAAGAAAGAGGAGAGAGGAGCTTAATTATGTTGGAACAAAAGCTTGCGGTTGTTGTTAACCCTGCTTCGGCAAACGGATCAACCGGAAAACACTGGCCGGAAATAGCCGATGCTTTGAAGCGGGAAGGTCTGTCTTTTACTCATACACTGACAGAAGCTCCCGGTCACGCCACTGAAATTACAGCCTCTTATCTGAAAGAAGGATATGATTTAATCCTCTCAGTTGGAGGAGATGGCACAGCCAATGAAGTTGTAAACGGCTTTTTTAAAGCGGGCTTTCCCGGCAACCAAAATGCCGCAGTTGGATTCTTATCAACCGGAACGGGAAGAGATTTAGGAAGGACTATCGGCACTCCTAAGGATACTGTAGGGGCCGTTAGGCATATTCTCAATGCTCCCCTGCGGCAGGTTGATGTTGGGAAAATAACCTTTATCAACAGTGATGGAGATAAAGAACTACGCTATTTCATTAATGTCGCCGGCCTTGGCCTTGATGGTGATACCTGTGACAGGGTAAACCGGACCAGCAAAGCTCTTGGCGGTTTTATCTCTTTTTTGTGGGGAACCGTAGTCAGTCTGGCCCTTTATAAAAATAAAAACATGGCTATTACTGTTGACGGAGAGCTAATCTGTGATGAACCTGTCACTATTATTGTCGCCGGAAATGGCCGATACTTCGGGGGCGGCATGTGTGTTGCTCCGCATGCTGAAATTGATGACGGCCTTTTTGATATAATAATATTGCGTAACCTGAGTAAACTGAACCTGCTCTATAACCTGCCCAAAGTCTACAGCGGCAGCCATTTAAATCACCCGCGGATAACGAGTTTGCGGGGCAAAAAGATCACGGTTACTTCAAGTGGTGATGCCCTGCTTGAACTTGACGGTGAGCAGACAGGGCAAGCTCCGGTTGAAATTGAAATATTGCCCGGGGCCATAACGATAAAGGGTTAAGGTGCC
>CAZVLE010000053.1:0-35660 GCA_964627855.1 uncultured Syntrophomonadaceae bacterium
GCTATAATCCTGGCCGGGGGAGATAGTAAAAGGCTGGGTCAGCCAAAAGCTTTACTTGACTTCTGCGGGTTCACGCTAATTAGAACTATGGTAAAGAAGCTAAGCATTTATTTTCATGAAATAACCATAGTGACCGATCGGCCCGATCTCTATAGCGATCTCCCTGTCCGTCTGACCGGGGATATAATTACCACCGAGGGGAAAAGTCCCCTGCGTGGTATTCATGCCGGCTTGCACGGCGCTGATCTACCCTATCAGTTTGTTGCAGCCTGTGATATGCCCTTTTTGAACCTTGACCTGATCCGCTACATGAACGGCTTTGCCCCGGCCTACGACGCTGTGGTACCGCGAATCGACTCCTATTTCCAACCGCTTCATGCTTTTTACAGCCGTGACTGCCTGCCCCTGATTGAAAGACAGTTGCAGGAGGAACATTATAAAATTACCGATTTTTATAAGTGCTTAAAAATACGCTATATTGACAGAACTGAAATTATGCGCTTTGATCCGAAGCAGGAATCGTTTATCAATATTAATACTTGGTCGGATTATGAACGGGCGCTCGATGTCCTGAAAGATATGGAATTAAAGACAAATTATGGAGGGGATAAAAATGATCAAAATGCCTGATTATATCGGGCCAATGGCTTTCGGACTGAAAATGGGCGTAATTTTGCCCGGAATGGATATTGTGGAAAAAGTTTTTACTGCCCTGGAGGTCTGTCATCGTGATGGCCTGCTTAATCATAACGATGTGATCTGCATCACTGAGTCGATTGTGGCCCGGGCCCAGAACAACTACATCAGCCTCGATGATATTGCCCGGGAAATGAAAGATAAATTGAGCCTTGCCCCTGATAGCAGAGTTGGTGTCTTATTTCCTATTATCAGTCGCAATCGTTTTTCCATGATCCTAAAGGGCATCGCCCGGGCCGTGCCTGAAGGGGAAGTTGTGGTGCAACTTTCTTTCCCGGCCGATGAAGTTGGCAATGAGATTATTCCTCCCGATTTTGCCGAATCTCTGGATACAGACTTGATTACAGCTGACGATTTAGCAGGGCACCACTTTAAACATCCCCTTACCGGTGTGAACTACCTGGATCTTTACCAGGGCATAATTAGGGAAGCGGGGCCAAAGGCGACTATTATTTTATCAAATGATCCCCGGCAGATTCTTGCTTACAAGCCTGACGCTGTAATCGCTGCCGACATCCATACCAGAAATAAGACCAGGAAAGCAATTACCGAGCACTTTGAAAACTGTATTACCCTTGATCAGGTTTGCAGAGAGGGTAAAGCCTATTCAGAATGGGGTTTGCTTGGCAGCAACATGTCGGCCGGCGAACGGTTAAAGCTTGCTCCCCGTGATGGGGCGATTGTAGTCAAAGAACTACAGGGAAAAGTGAGCAAAGAGCTGGGAGTTGACCTGCAGGTGCTGATCTACGGCGACGGAGCTTATCTGGACCCTTCCAGCGGTATCTACGAGCTGGCTGATCCCTGTGCTGCCTTTGCAGTAACCGATGGTTTAAATCTGAATCGCCAGGGAATTAAGTATAAGCTGCTGGCCGATCAGTGCTTTCACGAAGAAAATAAATCGGCTGCAGAAATTGAAGCTATCATTGCAGCAGGCACTAATAAAGATTTGCCTGAAGACTGTCAGGAAAAAGAAGGCACAACCCCCAGGCGCATGGAAGATGTTTTGGCCAGCCTGGCAGATCTCATCAGTGGTTCTGCCGATGCCGGTACTCCGGTAGTAGTTATCAAGGGATTTCTCGCTTAAGCCTGCCTGACAGTGATAATGGTATGGCAAAAAGCAGGAACAGGGCCCAGAATGCCGGAAAGTAATCTCCATAGCGGGCGTAAAATGTTTCCCTTGTCATCAGGTCAAGGTTTCTTGTTATGATCGCAACTTCATTTTTCCCTGAGCGAAAGAGTTCTCTCCCGCGATAATCAAAAGATATGGTGATGCCGCTGTTGGCAACCTGAGTAACACCCCTGCCCATTTCCGCAGCCCTGATTGCTGCAACCTGGGCGTGCTGCTCCAGGCCGATTGAGTCACCGAACCAGGCGTCATTGGTCAGGATGAAAAGGTGGTCACTCTTTGCGGTTGCAAAGAGCCTGGTATGATCGCCAAAATATGATTCAAAACAGATTACTCCAGCCAGTGTAATGCCATCTAGCTGAAAAAGAGTTGTTTCCTCGCCGGGAGTATATCTGCCGAGCAGCAGGTCCAACTGTAACAATCTGTTTAGCCACTGTTCCATGGGGAAGAATTCAACAAATGGCACCAGGCGTTTTTTGTAATATAGCCTGGTCCTCTCCCCTTCTTCCTCATTTTGAATCAAGGCAATTGCATTATATAATAGACCACTGTCATGGACCCGGGCTCCGTAGAGCAGGGGCACTCCAAAATTTTCAGCCAGCTCAATCATAGGTCTATGGTGGATTTTTCCCTCTTCCAGCTTGATATCTACTACTGTTTCCGGCCAGACAACCATGTCAACATCCTCTGATTCGGCAAGGGCTTCTTCAGTTAAGGTTAGGTAGTGGGCCATATTTTCTTCTCTTCCCCTTTCCATAATCGTTTCAGGAGAAGTGTTGCCCTGAATCAGGGTTACAGTGAACCGGTTGCTGTTCGGAACTGCCGGTTGGGTTTCCGGTAGCAGTAAGCCGGTGGCTGTCAGCAGTAACCATAAACCTGCCATGGCATAGATTTTATTGCCTCTCAGTTCTCTGCGCAGAACCAATATTAAGAAGGTTTGCAGAAAAACCATCAGGAAGGGCAATCCCCAGTAGCCGTAAACTGATGATATGTTCAATAGAAGTGGGTATTGCCACTGGCTATAACCGAGGAACCCGGCAGTGTAAGCCATGAAACTCAGCGTGCGCAGATATTCGACCAGAATCCACAGTGACGGTGCGGTCAGGGCATTTAAAAGAGGGTTTTTAAGACGGGCTACCAGACTGACAGCAAGTGCGAATAATCCATAAAAAAGGCTGATATATAAGACCAGGCCGATCATAGCCGCCAGGGCGAGAGCTGTTGACAGATAAGGGAAAAGGACGTTCGAAAGGTAAAGGTTTAAATAGATATTTAGTGGCAGACCAAAAAACACCCCGGCCATGAAAGCGCGAGCTGGCTTAACTTCCAGGCAGGTCGCCAGTAAAGGTATGAGGGCAATCCAGGCCAGGTAGCCCTGCTCAAAAGGTGGGAAAGCAGCAATCAGTATTATTCCTGAAAGTAATCCCATGAGCAAGTTGCTGTATTGTTTTATTGAAAGGTTTTTAAAAAATACCTTATTTATCATTGCCGTCATAATTCCCTTTCCTTAAAACTACTTTATCATATTAGGATGACGCTGGAAATATAAGAAAGCCCTGATTTACTTGACCGGCCTTGCCGGGGATGGTATAAATAATTTAAACATTATTTAAACAGGTTAACAGTTGACTGCCTGAAGTAAAATAGTTGGGAGCGAGCGATTATAAACGATGAACGCTTGATCGATCATATTAAGGAGCTTGATCTGGCCTTCAGCAGGTTAATCTACAGAGTCAGAGTTTTACATAACCGTTATACCGTTGATGAAATAACTGATACCCAGTTTATTGTCCTTCGGTCTCTGCGCAAAGGCCCGTGCAATACTTCATTTTTGGCTCAAATGCTGGGGGTTACTCTCAGTGCGGTAACTGCGCTAATCAACCGCCTGCACAGGATTGGCCTTGTATCCAGGGAAAGGCATGAAAAAGATCGTCGCCAGGTTTGGATATCGATAACACCGAAGGGACTTAAAGTCCTTGAAAATGTCGAAGAAAGGCGTAATCTTTTATTAGCTCTTTACCTGACTCGTGTTCCTCAGGATGAAAGAGAACAGCTCCTTGAGTTGCTACAGCGAGCAATTAGATTATTCGAGCGTGAGGATATATTAGAAGACGATATTATTAAATCCTAGTCTTAAGGCAGACGCCCATTAGATCACGTCCTCACCGTCAGCCGGGCGAAAAGGCAAATTGCATTTTCAAGATAGACCCCGATGAGGCTAAAACTTCAATATCAGAACAATGAAAAGCCGCACAGCATCCACTGCCATCATCTACTACTTCCCGGCATTCAAAATGTAATTGAGTGACGGAAGGGTCGGGGTGGGGGTGAAAATAACCGCTTACCATTCAATTCTATCCCGGCCCCAACTGTTCAGCAGGAGTTGGGGCCGGAACTTAATTTGCCCCTTTCTTATCCTCTTCTAGTATAATTGAGCAACCCTTAGCTTTTATCAGCCTCGGAGGCGTTTTCAACAGCCGATTTTTTCTTTCTTCTGGTTGCCCTGCGTAAGATTAAAATAATAATCAGCGCTATTATACCCAGCAGGATCATTACCGGTAGTAATGCCGCTATTGCAATGATTATAAAAGACAGAGCATTCAAAACAAAGTTAATGCTACCAACAAGGGTTTCTTTGATTCTGACGCCAAAATTTTCAAATGCACCCGGTGATATTACCTCAGTTTGAATTGCTTCTTCCCTCATGGTCAGATTGATTGTCGCAAAAGCTATTCGATCCTGAAGCTGGGTGAATTGTGCAGTCATATATTCAATTTCGCCTCTGACCCTGTAAAGCTCTCTTTCTATTTCCAGGACTTCTTCTACCGTTTCTGCCATGTCGAGTATTTCAATTAACCGTTCTTCCTGGGCCTTCTGGTTTTTTAAACGGGAATCAAGATCAATATACTGCATGGTAACGTCTTCCATCCCGGTCTGAACATTGCTGGCCTTTCCTTTAGTCTCCAGGTGGTCCATTACTTGATCAAAGTTCTTTTGGGGAACCCGTAGGGTCATACGCGCCCCGTATTGTCCCTCTTTAACTTCGTAAATATTTGAACTGTAGACAATGCCCCCGAAATCTGCAACTATTTCGCGTATTTCTTTAATAGCTTCCCTCGTATCTTTGATGGCGAGTTCGATGGAGCCGGTGAGGATTACATGGCGTAAAGAAATCTGGGCACCTGCTTTGCCGTTAACCGAGATTATTTCCGGGTCGGCTGCTCGCGGCGCTTCAGCCTCCATGGCGTAATCTTCAGCCGGGTAATATTCTTCTGCTTCTAAATATTCATCCGGGGCATAGGAGTCAATAGAGCCTGCGGCGCCGCATGATGTAATAACAACCATCATAAAAGCCAAAGCAAGACTTAACATACTGATCAAAACTATCCTTTTTCCAGACAAATTTTTAACCCCCTTTATTCAACTGACAAGCATAATGATAGATTGGTTCAACTCAAATTGCCCGATGGCCGAGTCCGATAGCAACGTCGTTTCTGTGCAGCAGGCCTATACCGAAAAAAATTGCTACTGCAACATGGGTGCCGCTCCTGGCTATGCCAACTTTGCCGCCGACATTGAGGCCTAAGGCTTTGGGCATTATTTGTACCAGAGCTTCCCTGGTTGCCCCGGCCACTGCACCGTCAGAATGGCTGGAATCGTCAATTACTCCCTCTCTTTTTGAAGCCACCACTGCTCTTTCTACAACTTTCTGTAGAGAAGTTAAGAACTCCCCTCCGTAATCAACCGCTAAAGACTTGATGCCTCTTTCCAGATACTCACTTTTCAGTTCCATTTCAGACTCTCTTGTTGCTGTCATAGCCATGCTGATGGCGGCAACGGCAACGTCACGGCTTTCCATCCCAATCTCTCCTCGTGGTTGCAATATTAATTCAATTATCCCCCTATGGATCATAAAGAGCAAGTAGATTTTATCCCTGCGGAAAGTGAAGAGCATATTAGTATGTTATAATTACAAAGGAGGGTAAACTGATGAAAGAAAACTATTGTGGCACCTGTGGTCAGCATTTTAAGCCGAATGCTCTCTCCATTCGTTGTCGATTATGCATGCACAACTATCATAGCGAATGCTGGAAAAAGGGTGGTGGTTGTACTACCTGGGGTTGCAATGGTAGGCCGGCTTCGGGTGTTAAAGAGGCTGCGCTTTCTTACAAGCGCTGTCCCTTTTGTGGCGAAAATATTATTGATTTTGCCACTAAGTGTCGTTATTGCCGTTCAGACCTGGTGTCCCTGGAGTTGCCACCGCCGGAAAAAGCACACCGTAATTTACGAAGTGAAAGAGAAGGTTTCAGGAAGGACCCTATCCTGACCAGTATGCTTAATCTGATTTTCCCCGGAGCAGGTTATATGTATCTGGGGCAGTTTAATAAAGGTGTTTTTTGGTTTTTAATTGCCGTAGCGGCCTGGTTTTTTACCCGGGGCCTGGGTTTGATTATCGTTTATCTCTGGGTCATGTATGATTCTGCTCGCGAAGCTATAAAGATCAACAGGGGTTTTCCCCCGGATACGAAAACCATGCAACGATAGTTTTTTGTTATCAGAAGAGCAATAATAATCACTCCTGCTCGATGTTGCATTGTGAGATTATTTTGGCAATCTTGTCACTTGGTCTTTTTTATGATATAGTCTTAAGCGGTATTGAAAAGAAGAGAACTGCATAAAAAGATCTTAGCCCTCCGGCTGGATAAAAAGGCAAAGGTTTTTGAGTAGCTCAGCTTTTTAATCCTAATACAATTTTAAAGGAGTTTGTTAACATGCAAGGTAAGGTAAAGTGGTTTAATCCGGATAAGGGCTATGGTTTCATTGAGAGCGAAGAAGGCGTTGACGTTTTCGTGCATTTTTCTGCCATTCAGAGCGATGGGTTCAAAACTCTTGAAGAAGGACAAAGTGTTGAATTTGAAACAGTAGAAGGTAACAGGGGCAAGCAGGCAGCTAATGTTGTTCCTCTGTAAACCTTAAAAAGTTATACCAATGTAAATAATAAAAGGGTTGCCCCTCAACAATATGGAGAGGGCAGCCCTTTTGTTATGCTTGCTCGATTATTGCGGATTTCTGACTGCATGCCATGCAGGTGCCATAAAAATCAAGGCGATGATTTTCAACTTGGTAGTTGGTCATGGCAGCAACTTTATGGTTTAAATCGGCAAGTTCTTTCATCGGCAGGTCATCTATTATCCCGCACTCCTGGCAAATAAAATGATAATGAGTAGAAACATTGCCGTCAAAGCGGTCGAAGCTACTCCCGGCTTCAATTTTTTGGATCATACCCTGATCAATCAAAATATTTATATTACGGTAGACTGTACCCATACTCAGGTTGGTAAAATCTTTTTTTAATTCATCATAGATCCAACTGGCAGTGGGATGAGTATCAGTATTTTTTAAAAGATGAAGAATCTTTTCCCTTTGCCTGCTTCGCTTATACTTATATTTTCTCATAATCTCAATATCTCTTTTCCTTTTCCTTTACTTCACTTTGATCTTATCTGCTCTTTTCATAAAAAGCAAGGGTTTTTAAAACCAGGCTGTGAAAAGCAGGCCAAGAATGGTGCCACAGAATATACCAAGAATAGAAAGGTGGGCACCGGCACTTTCATAGGCATCGGGGATTAGTTCGTCGCAAACTATATATAACATTGCCCCTGCGGCAAAGCCGAGTGAAACACCCAAAATGTAATCGGATATACTGCCGATAGCCGCTCCGATCAGGGCTCCAATACCCATGGGCACGCCGGCCAGGGCGGTAATTGCCAGAACCCGGCTGAACCTGTAACCCCCCTGCTTTAGTGGGACTGCAACAGCCATTCCTTCGGGTATGTTATGCAGGCCGATCAGAATCGCTAAAGATAACCCAAGTTCAGGCGAACCAACAAAACCGGTCCCGATAGCCAGTCCTTCGGGAAAATTATGCAACCCAATGCCCAGAGCTAGGAGGGTGCCTTTTTTCAGATATCCGCCACTATGAGCCTTTTCTTCAGTTACAGGATGTTGATGAGGCAGATAGTGATCCAGGAGGTAAAAAATAGCCATACCCAGGCTAAGGCCCAGGATTGTAGCCCAGTGCCCGCTAAAATCAATTGCCTCTTCAATTAACTCCAGGAAAATTATTGAGAGCATGATTCCGGCAGCAAAGGCTAAAATAGCACCTGTGAAACGGGGAGTAGGCTTTTTAATGAAAAAAGAAATGAGCCCCCCTGACGCCGTTCCTAAAACACCGGCTAACATGCCTAGAATGCCCACTTCCAGCCAATTCATTAACAAATGACCCCCTGTGCCCGGGCACCACTTTACGGAAGAACTCACGTGGGAATTCCTCCGTAAAGTGGTTTGGCGATAGTTTTCGCTTAAGAGAAGTTTACTTTTTCACTGTTATCCCATAAACCGTGAATATTGCAGTAGCTCAAAGCCACCAGTTCACCCGGCTTTTCCAGGGTGATAGTAGCAGTTGCCTTCGGCTCACATTTTGCACTGCCGGCGTTGGCTCCTTCAACTGATTCTCCATGTGCTTCAAACTGGAAGGTTCCCATGTGAACGAGAAATTTTTCCCCTTCAGGTTTGAAGAATAGCTGGATATAACGAATATGATGCTCTGTTGTATGGGGATGAGGTATTTCTGCGCCCACGCTGAGTTTAATATCTAATGCTTCGCCCTTCTTTGCCGTGCCATTGATTTCAATAACGGGAACATGCTTTTCTGCTTTCCAGTCCGCAGATTGAATGTGATTTCCTATTGCACTCATTTAAATTCCTCCCTTATAATAGATTAATAAGATTAGCTGTTATTCTATTCTGCATAAAAAGTAAACATCCTTTTTTGTCACGGAGATAATTCTGGTAAATCATAATTGTTATTATCAGTCCAGATGTTATAATCACGGTAGATCCCATGGGATTTACACCTTGTCAATAATTGTGTTGCCGGGCATTCCGGCCTTTACCCTCATGGCAAGCAGTATAAGAGATTACCGGGGAGGCTGAGTTGGCAGTGACAGGAGCAAGGCATAGGAGTCGACAGGTTATCAATACTCAGAAGGAGCTTGTCCATGTATAGCGAACAATTGATCGATCATTTCACTAACCCGCGGCATATTGGTGTTATCACTAAACCGGATGGAATCGGCATTATCGGCGATCCTGACTGTGGAGACTTTATTAAAATTTATATCACGGTTAAGGCCGATTACATCTATGATATCAGCTTTGAAGTCTGCGGCTGCCCTGCCTCAATTGCCACGACAAGTGTACTTACTGAAATAGCCTATGGTAAAACCCTTTCTCAGGCCTATTCAATCAACGAGATGGATGTGTTGAAGGCTCTTGGCAGTTTACCAGAGGCAAAAATACATTGTTCGAACCTAGGCATTGCAGCACTACGGCTGGCTATAGATCATTTCCGGCACCGGATAAGCAGTTAGAAATGCGATAAATAAATATTTTACGAGGGTTTGGCAAGAACTGATTTTTCGTCTATTTTGTTATTCTAATCACTGTTTCGCTGTCGGTTGCATATTTGTTCTAGACATAATGGTGTGCCGGATCTCCATCAAGTAAGCTACCTGCCCGTGGTCCGGCATTCTTTAACAGCTTGAGTATTTGTATTTGTAATTAATGCAAGTTAGGAGGTCATAAGATGACTGTTGAGTGTGCAAGGTGTGGACAAAAAACTGCTGAGGAAGATCTTTACCACTATCGTGACCAAAATTTATGTGAGGATTGTTACATGGGTGCCCTTCAGGCTCCAAAAACCTGTGATGTCGCTGCCACGCAGATGGCCAAGAAACACCGTCAGGCAGCAGGACAGACCGGTACGGAAGGTCTGCTGGAAATTCAAAAGGCAATCGTTGCTTACCTGGATTCAGAGGGCAAAGCTACACGAGAGCAGCTTGCCAAGTCTTTGAATATTCCTGACTGGGAGCTGGAAAAGCATGTTGCTATCTTAAGGCATTGTGAGCTGGTCAAGGGTCGGAAAATTAACGGTAAGGTATACCTGGTTCTTTTTGATCACTGACAGGCTTCTTCCCCAGGGCGGCGCTTTTTCTGCCCAGAGGCACTATGGCGGCAATAGTGATCAAACCGGTTAAGAGAAAGGCATTTGTCAGGCCCGGCCCCTGGGCTGCCAGGCCAAAAGCAAGCGCACTTGTAGCGAAAATAATATCTATTGTATTTTCCTGGATGCTGATGGTGGTAGCTCTCAGCCCCGGTCTGCTGATATTAATCAGCCATGCGGCAAAAACAAGGGAACTGCCCTGAAGACCAACCCCGATAACGATACCGCAGATAATAATTAATAAGGGCCAGACCTGAACAAAGGCGAGCATTATTGTCCCTACCCCCAGGACAGTTAAAAATGCCCAGGCGATTTTTTGGTACCCATATCGATCTGCCATCAAACCAGCTGCCAGGCAGGCGATTATGCCGGCTATGCCGAGGACAACAAAAAAATAGGCTGCTTCGGCAGCCGGGGCTACCGCTTCGATATGTACCGCAGCAAAGGATAGAACAGCGCTATACGTGAATGAAAAGAGGGCGATTCCACCGATAATCGGGTAAACCTGTCTTTCAGCCATTGCCTCCTTTACCTGCGTCCATGAACCGGTTGCTTTAATGGCCCTGGTCTTTGTGAATGGGTTTTTAACAAAGACCAGCAATAAAAGTGAAAGCAGGCTGGTCAGGGCGCTAAAAACGAACCAGCTGTTAAAACCGTAAAACTCTATATAGATTAAGGCTGTTGATGGGCCGGACAAAATGGCCAGGTTGATGAATATCCTTGTCGTTCCCAGGTAGGTGCCGATCTTTCCGGACGGAGCCATTTCGGCGACAAGAGTGGAGATACCCGGTAAAACAACTGCCAGACCCAGTGACTGGTAGATGCGGGCAATGAGCAAAACCGTGAATGAGTCATTGACTAAAAGCAGTAAAGGAGCGGTGATAAAAGAAAAAATTCCCCAAAGCATCAAGACCCTTGGCCCTTTTTGATCCATAACCGGACCGAGAAAAAAGCGCATTAATACCGCGCTGAGGGCGAAGACCGTATTCTGCAGGCCGGCCTGAAAAGGAGTGCTGCCAATAGAGAGGCTGTAGGCGGGATAAACGGCGATGGCGGCAAAAAGGTTGCCCATGAAGAAGAAAACAAAGCCGTAAAAGAGAACCCAGTTTAACCAGCTGCCTGCTGTTGCTATTATCTGCTCCTGCTTATTGTGATCAATTTGCAATAATTAATAGCCTCGCTTACCGCGGTTTTAGTTTGTCGGCCAGGTTTTTTCCGACAATGGCGGCCACGTCTGCCGCCACGTAATGATCTGCTGAAGCATCAAAAAGTATTGTCGCCCAGGCCGATTCCTTGTCCCCCGGCAGACGGTAACAGAGACAGAGGGGAAGCCTGGGTAAAACTCTCCATTCGAAGGCCAGGTCTGCCAGACCTTGAATCGGCCAGCCTCCTGCAGCAAAACAGCTTTTTTTTAGACCTTCGAGATCGTCTCCCCATGCCTCGGCCAACTCAGCGCCGCAATATCCCTGGAAAGCCTGTTGGTAAAAGAGGCCGCCAATTTCACTTAAATTGACCCAGCGTCCGGACAGGGGAGTGCCGTCAGCTCTTTCAAGGTAATGAAGCCATAATAGTTCCTCTCTCAGGGTTGCCGGTTCGCCCTTGCTTTTGGTTATGGCAAACGACGGCGGGTAGATCAGGTAGTTTTCAAGCATGAGCTCGCCGCTTAAGTAGAGGAATCCTTCCCTGTTTCTTCCGATTGCCAGAGCTGCATTACGGGCGAGCACTTCCGGATCAATTTCCAGAAGTGATTGGCGGTATTCTGCACAGCGTTCTCGGAGCGCCTGTTTACGCTTTGCCTCGTTGCTGAGTTCATCGAGTTCTGAAAACATTAAGTCATCACCAATATTAGTAATTGATCTACCGCCACAAAACAAACCGGTGTCAAACCGGTTGTCTTAGGGGACTGCGGTCATTATAATGACATTCGAGGTTTTTCGTCAAATAAAACCAGGCTTTTCTATTAATCCCTCCACATTCCCAGGGTATCTTTCTTCACTTCACACTGTGCAGGGATTTTATAAACTGCAGGAACTGCTTGAATTCTGAAGAATATCTTATCATAACTGTATTAAGGGAGAGGACTCGGCTTGCGCATCGGTATTGTCGGTTATGGTAAAATGGGGATTTTGCTCAGGCAAAAAGCGCTTATTGCCGGACACAGCGTTCCTGTTGTCATTGATCCACGCAGCAGTGAGAAAGAGGTGACAAATCGAAAACTGATCGCTAACTGCTTGCCCCTGGATGTTATAATAGATTTTACGGAAGCAGATGCCTTTTTGGACAATCTTGACAACTATGTTCATTTTAAAGTTCCGGCCGTGGTCGGAACAACAGGCTGGTACGACCAGATGGATCTTGTTGCCGGGCTGGTTGAAGAAAGTGAGATTGGCCTGATCTGGTCCGGAAATTATTCTCTGGGCGTAAATCTCTTTTTTCGCCTGGTCAAAGAAGCCAGCCGCCTGATGGATCGCTTTTCACAATATGATCCGGCCGTTCATGAATGGCATCACCGCTATAAAAAAGACAGCCCCTCGGGCACGGCAGAGATGCTTGGTGCGATCATAATCGGACAGATGAGTCGTAAAAACAAACTTGTTAAAGATATACCGCAGAGGCTGCTTGAAGATGACGAGCTGCAGATATCTTCGACCAGGTGCGGTTCTGTGCCGGGTAGCCACCGGGTTGTTTTTGACAGTGAAGTTGATTCTGTTGTTCTAGAACATTGTGCCCGGAATCGCAACGGTTTTGCAGAGGGAGCCCTGCTGGCAGCCGCATGGATCATTGGCAAAAAAGGGTTTTTCAGTATCGATGACCTCATATCAACAATAATCGGGGGCGAAGATGAAGATAATGAATAATATTTTCAGGGGTGTCCACACTGCGTTGATCACCCCTTTTACATCAACGGGAGCTATAGATATCGGGGCTTTCAAGCGCCTGGTCGAATACCAGATCGAATCCGGAATTGACGGCCTGGTACCATGTGGAACAACGGGTGAAAGCTCAACCCTTAGTCACGACGAGCACGACCGTGTCGTTGCCTTAACTGTTGAATATGCCGCGGGAAGGGTTCCGGTCATTGCCGGAACCGGCAGTAATGCCACTTCTGAGGCGATCCAGCTTTCACAGCACGCCGAGCAAGCCGGGGTTGACGCGGTTTTACTGGTCAACCCATATTATGTAAAACCTACCCAGAAAGGGTTATATCTGCACTTCAAGGCTGTTGCCGAAGCGATTTCCATTCCCTGTATTGTCTATAATATTGAAGGCCGGACAGGAGTCAACCTTGAAAACGAAACCCTTTTGCGCCTGATGAGCGAACTGCCCAATATTGTTGGAGTTAAGGAAGCTTCGGGCAGTCTGGAGCAGATGAAGAACCTGATCGGTTTGCGCCATGATGAATTTGTTGTCCTCTGCGGTGACGATAATATCACTGTTGATCTCATCGAGGCCGGAGGTAACGGGGTCGTCTCGGTAGCAGCTAATCTGATTCCCCGCCAAATGAAAGAAATGGTTCACAGTGCCCTGAACAGCGATATTGAGCAGGCCAGGGCGATGGAAGAAAACCTGATGCCATTTTTTAAAGCCTGCTTCGTGGAAACCAACCCGATCCCGATAAAAACTGCCATGGCCATGAAAGGCTGGTGCCAGGAGGCTTTTCGCCTGCCCATCTGTTCTCTGTCATGTGAAGAACATTATGTGCTGATCCGTGAGGCCATTAAGGACCTTAATATTCCGGAGGGTTCAATTAACTCCGCTTTACTATGAATTAAAGGAGCAGGCTATGGCTAAAGTGAACCATAACTACCGCAAACTTAGCGCCGGCTATCTGTTCCCGGAGATTAACCGCCGGATTACAACTTTTCAGGAACAGTATCCCCATATAGCTGTTCATCGCCTCGGTATTGGCAATACCACCGAGCCGCTGACATCGACAGTAATTGATGGGTTAAGAGCAGGGGTTAATCTTCTTGGTTCCGTTGATACCTACAGCGGCTATGGCGATGAACAGGGAGAAGAAGCCCTCCGGGAAGCCCTGGCCGGTTATTACCGGCAGCGGGGAGTTTCACTTCGCAGCGATGAATTTTTTATCAGCGATGGAGCGAAACCCGATGCAGCTAATATTCAGTCAATTTTCAGCACAGAAAACCTGGTTGCTTTTCAGGACCCTGCCTACCCAGTTTATGTTGATTCCAACGTAATCGCCGGCCGTTCCGGGCCCTACAGGGCTGAACAGGGTGATTATGGCGGTTTCATTTACATGCAGTGTAGGGAAGAAAACGGTTTTATCCCTGTGCCACCCGCTGAAAAGGTTGACCTCATTTACCTCTGCAGCCCCAACAATCCAACCGGTGCAGTTGCCACCCACCGTGAGTTGCAGCACTTTGTCGACTATGCTCGGAATTATGGCGCTGTCATTATTTTTGACGCTTCCTATGCCGAATTCATTTGCGATGACAGACTGCCGCGTTCCATCTACGAAGTTAAAGGCGCTAAAGAATGTGCCATCGAAATAAACAGCTTTTCTAAATCGGCCGGTTTTACCGGGGTGAGGCTGGGCTGGTCCATTGTGCCGCTGGACCTGGTTGCTGAAGACTGTAAACCCGGTGAATTGCACCGTTTCTGGCATCGTCGTCAGACCACGTTTTTTAACGGTGCTTCAAACATTGCCCAGTGCGGGGGTTTGGCAGTCCTGTCTGCTGAAGGGTTGAAAGAGGCTAAGAAACTTGTTGGTTATTACATGGAGAATGCCCGCCTGATCAGGGAGGGCCTGCAGGAGATTGGCTTGGCAGTTTACGGCGGTGTCAATGCTCCCTACCTGTGGTTGAAAACACCCAGGGCTCTTTCCTCCTGGGAGTTTTTTGACAAATTATTGCATGAAGCCCACGTGGTCGGCACTCCCGGGTCTGGCTTCGGCCCTTCCGGCGAAGGTTATTTTCGTCTCAGTTCCTTCGGCCACCGACCGGATATTGAGGCTGCCATTGCAAGCATAAGGGAACATTTGATTATCTGACCCCCGGACACAATTGCTGGAGGTGTTATTATTGCCTGAAAAAAACCTACCCCTGACCAAGGCAGAGCTCGAGGCGATAGCAGCCCGCTACCCGACACCATTTCATCTTTATGATGAAATGGCTATTCGCGAAAATGCCCGTGCCTTTTATGACGCTTTTTCATGGGCACCTGCTTTTAAGAATTATTTTGCCGTTAAAGCCTGCCCCAACCCAACCATTCTTGCCATTTTAAGAGAGGAAGGTATGGGTGTTGACTGTAGTTCATTGCCAGAATTGATCATGGCTGAAAAGGCTGGCTTCAGGGGCGAGGAGATTGTCCTAACGTCTAATGATACACCCCCGGAAGAATTTTCTGCTGCTGCTCGCCTCGGCGCAATCATCAACCTTGATGATATTAGGCATATAGAAATTTTGGAAGAGAGTGCCGGAATTCCCGCCATGATTTCCTTTCGTTACAATCCCGGTGATTTGCGCACCGGCAATGTCTTGATCGGCCTGCCCCAGGAGGCCAAGTATGGGGTGACCAGTGAGCAGATCGTGGAAGCATTTAAGATTGCCGGCCAGAAGGGAGCCAGGCGTTTTGGTCTTCACACCATGATTGCTTCCAATGAGTTGCAAGATGATTATTTTATTGAAACGGCCCGGATGCTTTTTGAGCTGGCTGTAAAAATAAAGAGGGAAAGCGGTGTCAGGATAGAGTTGATAAACATGGGTGGAGGGATCGGTATTCCCTACCATCCGGATGAGAGGCCTGTTGACCTGAAAAAAGTTTCGGCTAACATTGAAGCGTTGTACCAGTCAATTATTGTTCCTGCCGACCTTGCCCCGGTCGGGATTGTCTTCGAATGCGGACGCCTTATCACCGGGCCCCATGGCTTCCTGGTCAGCAGGGTGCGCCATGTCGTTAAGAAATACAAAGATTATGTTGGCCTCGATGCCTGCATGGCCAATTTAATGAGGCCGGGCCTCTATGGTGCCTATCACCACATTACGGTGCCGGGCAAGGAAGACTGGCCCTGCCAACACAAGTATGATGTAACCGGTTCTTTATGTGAGAATAGCGATAAATTTGCCATTGACCGTTTTTTACCTGAAATTGAACCGGGAGAATTAGTTGTTATCCACGACAGTGGAGCCCACGGTTACGCCATGGGGTTCAATTATAACGGTAAGTTGCGTTCTGCCGAACTGCTGTTGAGAGAAGATGGCTCAATTGATTTGATCCGCAGGGCTGAGACGATCGATGATTATTTTTCCACCCTGCGTTTTCCCGGGGCCCCTCTAAGAATCTAGGGTCTTTTAAAGAAGAATAAAAATGTTTTGTAATGAAAGGAGTGTTTTAAATGATTAGAAGTGACATCAGGGCTTATATCAATATCGGGATGTTGGTTTTGGTCTTGGTAATGAACTACCTCTCCAATGCTATTCCCTTTAATGGGTTGACCCAGGGAGATCTATCCGAGCTAAACCCCGTTTTGATTACACCTGCTCCCTATGTGTTTTCCATCTGGGGGCTTATTTACCTCGGCTTAATCGCTTTTGTTATTTACCAGGCCCTGCCTCAGTACCGTGAAACCCCGATTGTGAAAGCAGTGGGTATCTTGTTTGCCCTAAACAGCCTCTTTAATATTGCCTGGCTCTTTGTCTGGCACTACCAGCTAATTGGCTGGTCGATGATCTTTATGCTGCTGATTCTTCTATCTCTTATTTTGATTTATTTGCGTATTGGGGCTGTCACAACAGAAAAAACCATTTACGATCGCCTTCTGGTTAAGTATCCCTTCAGCCTTTATCTTGGCTGGATATCGGCAGCGGCAATTGTTAATCTGAATGTGCTGCTTTATAATATCGGCTGGCTTGGCCTTGGAGCAGGTGGCGTCTTTTTCACGATGCTAATGATCGTGGTTGCGTTGCTGGTTGCTCTGGCTGTTTTTTATGTCCGCCAGGACTATGTCTATGCCGCAGTATTTGTCTGGGCGCTTATCGGCATCGGGGTTAGGCACGGAACAGAAATCATCATCCTGACGATCTGGGCCTGGCTTGGCGCTGCTGCGATTCTCTTTTTCCTTGGTTGGATCACGGCGCGCCGGGGCGGGCTATCTTTAGGGAGAAATTGACGATATGGTTGCTGTGCCTTTTTCATTTAGATGGCTTTAACTATAAAGCCGGCAAAATATTTGATAGCCTGAACAGGTTGTTCTTCTTACTTATATTTAAACCTTGTAGATTCTGCCGGCCGGAATTGAATTGAAAGCAAGTTGCCGGTTATTAAATTATACCGGGCGGTTGATCGATGTGCAGCGGTTTGTCCTGGCGTCATTTAAAAAATGATAGCCAGTGCCCTCTCAACAAAGTTGAGGTTAATAAAAACCCGGCACTCAGCTCTATCTAAGTGCCGGGCGACAACCGCTATATTTTATAATGAGCGAACGTGAGCATGGCTACACATAACCGTTAATATAAGAGAACTTAAATCATTTAAAAGGCACTCAATTAAGAATCTACCTCTTAAAAAAGCTGCCAATAACGTTTCCGATTAAACCGGTAATGTCACCCTGGCTACCGGCCTGGGTTTTCTTTTGGTTACCAAGTGCTCCCAGCACCAGGGGTGCCAGCTGGATCATCAGCGCTGAAACCTGGTTTTTGTTAGCCCCGGCCTTTGTAGCCAGATCTTCCTGAACTGCTTCGCTTTTGGAAGAAAAAATATGTTGTATGATCTTGGCTCCATCGTTGGTATCGACATTCTTTAGAAAGCCGAGCACATCATCAACTTTATCATCTTTATGTTCTTCGAGGGCTTTGTCAAGTGATTTGGCCCCTTCCGGGTTAGCAGCATTCTGTTGTAAAGCCTGCAACAGTAAAGGTAGACCCTCCTGGGCCAGTTGTTCAACCTGCCCTGGTTTTGCTCCCGTGCTTTTACTGAGCTGCTCAATTACTTTTGGATCGTTTAACTGCCGGGTAATTAAATTCATAATATCCATTTGATCACGCTCCTTTTTTTAATTATACCACTTTATTGTTTCCCATTTAAAATTGTGTTTATAACATAGGAGAAGATCGAAAAAGAGTTGTCATAGAGCTCGTTTATGCAATTACATGCATAGATTAATATATAATTTAGTACAGACAAAGCCTTTCGCAGCAAACTGGTTTCAAACACTATCATGAAATCTTTCTTCATATAAGGAAAAAAGATATAATTAATTGACAGCGTGCTAAATTGAAGCACGGGCAAGTTTCCCGTGCTTTTTTCCTGAACGTCGTGGATATCAGCTGTTTTTGCCCCGCTTACTTCTCGCAGTCGCAGCTGATATTTCCTGCTACTATTTCCTGCCACTCGCCAAGAACATCGTGAGTCCAACAGTCATCGGCTCCGGCAGCCTCGCGCATGACCAGGGCAAAAATATAAGAAAGTTCTTTTACCGTAGCCCCTGCTTCGAGGGCTTCTTTGAAATGCTTCAAAACGCATGGTTTGGAGCGGGCTTTAATTGAAAGGGCAAAACAGATAAACTGGTAGGTTTTTTCGTCAATCAGGCGCTTTTCTCTATAGAGAGCGTCAATCTGGTCAAGCTTTTCGACAAACTCGGGAAAAAATTCGGCCAGCATTCTCATTTCTATTTCTCCTCCTTATTTTCTGCTGCGCTGATCATTTCTTTTAGCTTTTCTTTCGGGGGCAGCTTGCCGCTGAATAGTATATCTTTGTTGATCATCAGGGCAGGAGTGAGCATAACGCCGGCTTTGGCGATCTCATTAATGTCGCTTACTTTACTTAGTTGAGCTCTGCTGCCGCTTTCCTGCAAAATTTCTTTAACCATGCTTTCCAACTTACTGCACTTAGGGCAACCTGTTCCAAGAACTTTAATATCCACTAACTGTACCTCCTCAGGCTAAAATTTTATTGCGCTCCTGCCAGTGCTGTCTCAGCATGGCAGTGATAATATCGAGCATTTGAAAAATCCGTTCATCATTGACCCTGTATATAACCTTTAAACCATCTTTGCGGGATGAAACAATGCCTTCCTTTTTCAAAATGGCCAGGTGACGTGAAACATTCGGCTGTTCTATTTCCAGGGCAGGAAATATTTCGCAAACGCACTTCTCTCCATCACGTAGCAAGTTGAGAATTTGGATCCTTGTGGGATGAGCGATTGCTTTACAGATGTCGGCTTGCAATATGTTAAGGTCGCTGTTCATCTTTCTGCCCCTATACCCTTTCTATTAATTAACTATATATGCATTTTGCTATATATTATAATACCATGGCCAAAACCTTTTGGCAAACGTAACTGCTCAGCCTAGAGTATGACAATAATAATTGGCTTTTCCAAGTTATACTGACTGCCCACAAATTCGTAGGAGCAGCTTCCATTTATTGCGACTTATGTGTATGGGCAGCCCGAATACCTTGGAACAGCCGTACACTTAAACTATGGCTGAGCATTTACTGGGGCAAACGTTATATTCAGTCGTGGAGGTATCTTAGAGGTATAATATCACTACAAAAAAAACGGCACGGAGATCACTTCCGTGCCGTTTTTTCTGGTCGGAGCGAGAGGATTTGAACCTCCGGCCTCTTGGTCCCGAACCAAGCGCGCTACCAAGCTGCGCTACGCCCCGATAATGCATCATGATTATAGCACAGAGCACTCTTGTGGGCAATAGATCCGGGTTCTGCTTCTTGACAGCTCATTCAGGGCTACAGGAAATTAGCAGGTGCTTGAGAAAAAATTAACTTGCCATAATATTTGTAATATTATTGACAAAGCCTGCCGGGAGTTCTATAATATAAAATAATATCGACGTAACGTCGAATATGAATCCTGGTTTTATGACGTCTATCCTGATAAAGGTGGTATGGGCTTGGAATATATAGTATTTATCGGTGTTATCTTATTGATTTCCTGGGGTGTAAGACTGGTTATTCACATGGATGCCAAAAAAAGGAAACGCTAAACTGCTTTTCACGCAACTTATAGAGCAGGGATGTGGTGCCAGTAGCCCGGATAGAAACAAGAAAGGGGAAATTTTTATGCTTAACGCAGTAATTTTTATTTTGATATTCCTCGCGATTGCAATATTTATTTGGTTTATTTCTTCAAAGTCACTGCATAAAATTAACTGAAGATTTATCTGGTAGGGCTTCTTTTCATTAGCCTGTGGAATTGAATCTTGCCTTCATTTAGAATTATTCTTAGAAAGGGTTCATGAGGCTTTGTTTTTTTCAATAGAATAAGTTATTATTAAGGGGGTGTTTAATGCATCCCCTTATCTTTTAAGCAGGCTTTGCTTGATGCTTTTCTTAACCGGGGTGAATTATTTGAAAAGAAAAGTTAAGGTAGGCATTCCTCGTGCTCTTGCATACTATTCTTTTTATCCTCTCTGGAGGGCTTTTCTTGAAAAACTGGGCGCTGAAGTAGTTGTATCAAAAAAGACTAACCGCCGTATCCTTGAAGACGGTATTAAGGAAACAGTTAATGATGCCTGCATCCCAATCAAGGTTTTCCATGGCCATGTTTATGATCTGGCCGACATAGTTGATTATATCTTTATACCGCGTATGGTCAGCGCCGACGGCAAGTCTACATTTTGCCCCAAGTTTCTTGGTCTTCCGGATATGGTTCGTTACAGTGATGTTAAGCTGCCTACCCTGATAGATGTTCGCTATAATCGAAAAGGTTTGTTTATCGGATTGCCCAGATTTTTCTACGATTCTGCCAAAGCGATAGGGGTTAGAAATCCGTTCCAGATCTTTCAGGCAACGCTGGCAGCTTTTACTGTTCACAGAAAATACCAGGCCTTACTTACAAAAGGGTTTAAACCGGTAGAGGCCATAGATATTGTTTTTGACAATGAGCTTAAGCAACCACATGAACAAGTTGCCAAGTCAGCCATTACCGGTGCTAATAAGGATGTAACTGTAGGCCTGCTTGGCTATCCCTATGCAATCTACGATTCTTATATCAGCGCCGGGGTTTATCATAAACTGCTTCAGCTGGGTGTGCAGGTGATTACCTTTGAGCAGATTCCCTTAAAGGAAATGCGTCGCTATGCCAGGGTGATGCCCCAGAATTTTTTCTGGTACTACAGTAACCAGGTCTGCTGGGCAGGCTTGTATCTGCTTGATAAGCCGGGTCTGGTAGATGGTATTATTCACGTTACGGCTTTTGGCTGCGGGCCTGATGCCATGGTAGATAAAACCCTGGAACTGGAAGCAAAAAAAGCCGGTGTACCATTTTTAAGTATGGCTATTGATGAACATACCGGTCAGGGAGGTGTGCAGACCCGCCTGGAAGCCTTTACTGATATGCTTTTGGCAAGGAAAAGAAAGCCCGTGGCGGGGTAAGGACGATGAAGATATATCTTGGTCTTGATGTCGGTTCGGTTAGTACAAACCTGGTAATGATTGATCCCTCCAATCAGATTATTGCTTTTGAATACTTACGAACAAAAGGGCAGCCGATTCAGGCTGTTCAGGAAGGTTTAAAAAATCTGGCGCCAAAAGTGCCTTCTGGTTCTGTGATTGGAGGAGCCGGCGTTACCGGCAGTGCCCGCAACCTGATCGGTGTAGCGGTCGGTGCTGATGTAATTAAAAATGAAATTACTGCCCATGCTGTTGCCGCTGACTTGATAGTTCCGGGAGTACAAACAGTCCTGGAGATTGGCGGACAGGATTCTAAAATTATTATTCTTCGTCACGGGGTGGTCGTTGACTTTGCTATGAATACAGTGTGTGCTGCCGGAACCGGATCATTTCTCGATCACCAGGCAGCCCGCCTGGGGGTACCGATCGAAGATTTCGGGGCACTGGCCTTAAAAAAGAAAAACCCGGCTCATATCGCCGGACGCTGCTCCGTTTTTGCTGAATCAGACATGGTTCACAAGCAGCAAATGGGTTACGGGGTGGAGGATATTATCGCCGGGCTCTGTGATGCCCTTGTCCGCAATTACCTCAATAATGTCGGTAAAGGCAAAGAGATCCTTTCACCGGTAGTTTTTCAGGGTGGTGTTGCCGCCAATGTGGGCATTAAAGCTGCTTTTGAAAAGGCGCTTGAACTGGAAGTTATTGTTCCCGAATACTATCATGTTATGGGTGCGCTTGGCGCTGCTGTTCTGGCCCAATTTTCCATGCAGGATGATGCCGGAACAAAGTTTCGCGGTTTTACGCTCAGTGAACTTGATTTTGAGGCCGGGACCTTTACCTGTGACGGCTGCCCTAACATCTGTGAAATCGTCAATTTGTCCCTCGATGGTGAATTACTGGCCCGCTGGGGTGGTCGTTGTGGCAAGTGGGAAGCAGCCCTTCCGGCAGAACCTGTTCAATCATCGCATCAGTAAGATCGGGCAAAATCGGGCTTACTGATGTTTGACAGCAGAAGTAGTATAAACTGTAATTAAGGCCTGGGTAACATAAAACGGTTGTAGAGGTTGTATTTTTACGGTATTTGCAATATTATAATTAGATATAAGAATGATGATTAAAGATGAAAGGTGGTGGTTGATGCCATAAGGCCTGTAGTGAAGAATAGTTGCCAACTAAAAAAATAAGGGGGTTTATAAAGTATGAAGAAGTTTGTAGTTCTATTTTTAGCTGTTGTTTTTGCACTTGGCCTGGTAATTGGCGGGTGCGCTCCTGCTGATGAAGTGGTCGATCTCGTGGACGATGTCGATGAATTAGATGAAGTGGTTGTTGCTGATGGAGAAAATCTGGTTATTGCCATCGGAGCGGAAGCTGAGAACCTGGATCCGTTGAAAATGATGTCAGCTCCTGCTGCTACGGTGGCAGAGCACATGGTTGAAAACCTGATTTACCTTGCCGAAGACGGTTCTCTTCAACCGGCCCTGGCAGAATCATGGGAGCCTGCCGAAGATGAGCTTTCCTGGTTCCTCAACCTGCGTGAGGGGGTAAGTTTCCACGACGGTACGCCTTTTAACGCCGATGCTGTCAAGTACAATCTTGATCGCTTCCTGGCCATTGGCGATTTTGAAGGTGAAGAGGAAGCAGTTTTTGCTTTCCTGCTCGGCAGGGTGACTGAAATTGTAGTCGTCGATGAATATACCATTGAAATAGTTCTTGATGACCAGTTCGCGCCGATTGCCTCGCACCTTTCCCACTCCTTTATCGGCATACACAGCCCTGCTTCACTGGAAGCGCTTGATGCCGGTGATTATGTAGAAGCGCCGGTTGGCACCGGTCCCTTCAAGTTTGTAGCCTGGGATCGCGGTGAAAAACTGGTTATGGAAAGAAACGATGATTACTGGGGGGACGCTTCGCAGCTTGATAGTGTAACTTTCATGTTTGTTCCCGAAGCAGGGTCCCGTGTAATCATGCTTGAAACAGGGGAAGTACATGCTATTATGGCTGTACCGCCGACCGATATCGAGCGACTCGATGCTGAGGCGGACATTGATGTTGTCTTCCAGAATAGTGTCAGGGTCATCTATATTGGTTTCAACCTGGATCGCGATCTTTTTGAAGATGTCAGAGTGCGCCAGGCTTTGAACTATGCTATCGATAAGGAAGCGATTATCTCCACCATATTCCAGGGTGTCGGTGAGCCTTCTTCCGCCCCGATCGTACCGGCCATCTTCGGTTATACCCAGGTTGGTCCTTACGAATATGATCCTGATAAGGCGAGAGAACTGCTAGCTGAAGCCGGTTATGCCGATGGTTTTGACATCGAACTTTACCACCCGACAGGCCGTTATCCCCAGGATGCTACAGTAACAGAAGCTGTTCAGGCCATGCTGGCCGAAGTAGGGGTCAGTGCCAGCCTGACAACTTATGACTGGGGCACCTACCTCGATACCGTAATTGTTCCGCCTGAAGATGCAGAACATGATGCTTACATGCTTGGTTGGGGTACTGTAACGCTCGATGCAGACTATGGTCTCTACGCGCTTTTCCATTCCAGCCAATGGCCACCGGCCAACAACGTTTCCTATTATGCCAATGACGTCGTTGACGATCTGCTCGACGAGGCCAGGATAACTCCCGACAGGGCGATCCGTGAAGGCCTATATCGCGAAGCGATTGAACTTATCTGGGAAGATGCACCGTGGATCTTCCTACACAATGAAGGTCAGGTTAATGCTGTGCGTTCCAACGTCAAGGGCCTTATCCACCACCCGCTGGAGAACCTCTCGGCCTGGGATGCCTATATCGAGTAGCTTGCATTGAGTGTTTCATGCTTTTAAGCGATAGTTAGTGCGTCAGGGGCAGGGTGAATCGAACGATTTAACGTTTGCAGACGCCCTGCCCCTTTGTATTTTTATAAGCTTTAAAGAGGTAATTACCGGGAGTTGAAACTATTTGTTTGGCTATTTAATCAGAAGGTTGCTGCTGGCAGTACCGGTGCTGATCGGCGTTTCTATGCTTGTTTTTTCAATCATTCGCTTTATTCCCGGCGATCCTGCCCGTGCTATTGCCGGTGTTCATGCCAGTCCCCAGTATATTGAACAGGTCAGAAAAGAACTGCTGCTCGATGAGGGGTTGCATATTCAGTACTTTGTTTACATGGGCAACCTGCTGCAGGGTGACATGGGTCGATCTACCTTTACCCGCCGCCCGGTAACAGTTGAATTGATGCAGCGCTTTCCCAACACCTTGCTCCTTGCTGCTTCGGCCATGGTTATTGCTTCATTCATTGGTCTCAGTGCCGGAATTATTTCTGCCACCAGGCGTTATTCCCTCTTCGATAATGTTTCCATGCTGGCTGCTCTTGTCGGTGTTGCTGCCCCGGTATTCTGGCTGGGAGTCATGTTTCAGTTGCTTTTTTCAGTCCAGCTTGGCTGGTTGCCGTCAGGGGGCATTGGTACCTGGAAGCACCTTGTGCTGCCGGCTCTGACGCTTGGCTTGGCTACGGCAGCCCTGATTGCCCGGATCACCAGGTCGAGCATGCTGGAAGTTTTACGTCAGGATTATATTACCACCGCCCGCTCAAAAGGTTTGATCGAACGGGTGGTTATCTATAAGCATGCCTTGAAAAATGCCCTGATTCCGGTTGTTACAGTGATGGGTTTGCAGTTTGGCACCCTGTTGGGCGGGGCGGTTTTAACAGAGACTGTTTTCTCCTGGCCCGGCATTGGTCGCTTGATGGTTGATTCGATTCTGGCCCGCGATTACCCGGTAGTGCAGGGAGCAGTGCTGCTGTTGGCTGTTTTCTTTGTCCTCATTAATCTTGTCGTTGATATCATCTATGCTTTTCTCGATCCCCGGATCACTTACGGGACAAGGGAGGCTGAGTAAAGCCTTGTTTAAAGGAACAGCTAAAATTGATGGCAACAGCAAATTGGTCACCCCGAAGAAAGATTCTGAGTGGCGGCAGGTCTGGCGCCACCTGCGCAAAAACAGGCTGGCTATGGTCGGTCTGGCTATAATGACCATTTTCATTCTCTGTGCCATTTTTGCTCCATTTCTCACCCCCCATGATCCTATTAAGACAGACCTGGGTAATGCTTTCATAGAGCCATCGGGCGAGCATCCGCTCGGAACAGACTGGTTGGGTCGCGATAACTTCTCCCGCATTCTTTACGGTTCAAGAATATCCCTGGCTATTGGTCTGATATCTGTAACCATCGGCATGTTTATCGGTGTTCCTATCGGTGCTCTTTCCGGCTATTATGGCGGTAAATTCGATCTGTTAATTCAGCGGATAATCGACATTCTTATTGCCTTTCCGGGGATACTGCTGGCCATCGTTGTGGTCACTGTCCTTGGTGTGGGGGTTGAAAATGTCATGATTGCCGTGGGTATCGCCTCTGTGCCAATCTATACCCGCCTGGTGCGCGGTTCAGTTCTGGCCCTCAAGGAACAGGGTTATGTCGCCGCGGCCAGGGCTCTTGGCATTGGTGACGGAAGGATCATTATTCGTCATATCATGCCCAATTGTCTTGGTCCCATCATAGTACAATCAACTTTTCAGATTGCCACAGCTATACTCTGGGCGGCCGGTCTCGGTTTCCTGGGGCTGGGGGCGCAACCTCCAGACCCTGAGTGGGGAGCAATGTTAAGCAAGGGGCGGGAGTATATTCGCACAGCACATTATCTGACTACGTATCCTGGTTTGGCCATATTATTAATGGTTCTCGGGTTTAACCTGATCGGGGATGGCATGCGTGACGCCCTTGATCCCCGTTCACGTAAACACCGCTAACTGTCAGAAGGATGGATATTAATGGAATACCTGCTGAGAGTAGAAGACTTAAAAACCAGCTTTTATACTGATGATGCTGTTATTCGTGCCGTGGACGGTGTTTCTTTTAAGGTCAGGCCGGGCGAAGTAGTCGGATTGGTCGGAGAGTCGGGGTGTGGTAAAAGTGTGGTATCTCTTAGCATTATGCGTCTCATTCTTTACCCACCGGGTCGCATTGAAGCTGGCAGAGTCTTTCTCAATGACCAGGACATTCTGCAGCTTGATGATAGGAGCATGCGAAAAATCAGGGGAAACGACATTGCCATGATATTTCAGGAGCCGATGACTTCTTTTAACCCTGTTTACAGGATTGGAGATCAGGTCAGTGAAGCTATTCGTCTGCACCAGGGCCTTGAACGCAGTGCAGCCTGGGAAAAGGCTGCCGAAATGCTGGCCCTCGTCGGTATTCCCAGGCCTGCTGAAATAATCAATGATTATCCCCATCAGCTGAGCGGTGGAATGCGTCAGCGGGCTATGATTGCCATGGCTTTATCCTGTAACCCCAAACTCTTGATCGCTGATGAGCCGACTACTGCCCTTGATGTAACCATTCAGGCCCAAATTCTTGAATTGATGAAAGATTTGAAGCAAAGAATTAACACGGCCATCATATTTATTACTCACGACCTGGGGGTTATAGCTGAAATGGCCCAGCATGTTGTGGTCATGTATGCGGGAAAAATAGTTGAGAGTGCCGAAGTTAATAAACTTTTCAGCGAACCGCTCCATCCTTATACTGCCGGCCTGATCAAGTCAAAGCCGAAGTTGGAAGATCAGAAAGATGTATTGGAATATATTCCGGGCACGGTTCCCAACCCCGCTGAAATGCCGGAAGGGTGTGCTTTTCACCCCCGCTGTTCCGAGGTCATGGCTATTTGCCACCAGGTAATGCCTGATCTGACAGAGCCACATGATCAGCACCAGGTCAGGTGCTGGTTATATAATCAGCATAATGTTAAAGGGGTGAGTTGAGTGGAAACCCCTAAACCGGTTTTGCTGGTGGAAGGATTAAAAAAATATTTTGCTATTAAAAGCGGAGTCTTTTCCAGGGTTTCAGGTTATGTTAAGGCTGTTGACGGAATTGACCTGCGTATCTTCTCCGGAGAAACCTATGGCCTCGTTGGTGAGTCGGGCTGTGGAAAATCTACCGCCGGACTGACCATTTTGAAACTGCTTCAGCCAACCGCCGGCAGAGTTCTATTCAGGGATAAAGATGTTTTTGCCATGGGGAGGGAAGAGTTGCGCAATCTGCGCAAAGAGATGCAGATCATCTTTCAGGATCCCTACAGTTCACTCAACCCGCGTATGAGTATTGGCGAAGCCATTGGCGAAGCTCTTGAAGTTCATGGTATTGCCAGCGGCAGCAGGCGTCGCGAGAAGGTGGAGTCAATTTTAAAAGTTTGCGGTCTCGATACCTACCATTTTCGTCGCTACCCGCACGAGTTTTCTGGAGGGCAGAGACAGAGAGTCGGCATTGCCCGCGCTCTGGCCCTGGAGCCCCAGTTTATCGTAGCAGATGAACCGATCTCTGCCCTGGATGTTTCGATTCAATCGCAAATTATTAACCTCTTGGAAGAGCTACAGGATCAGTTTGCGCTGACCTTTCTCTTCATTTCTCATGACCTCAGTGTAGTCAAGCATATGGCAGACCGGGTTGGCGTTATGTACCTGGGTAAAATTGTCGAGGAAGCGCCAAAAAAGGAATTTTACAGTTCTCCGCTGCACCCTTACTCCCAGGCGCTGCTTTCCGCTGTTCCTTCCATGCTGCCTGCGGTGAAAAGGGATCGTATCATCTTAAAAGGCGACGTGCCCAGCCCGGCCAACCCTCCCGAGGGCTGTACTTTCCACACCCGCTGTCCCCGGGTGGCTGATATTTGCCGTTTGCAAATTCCCGGGCTAAAAAAAGTCGGACCGGATCATTACGCTTCATGCCACCTTGTGGCAGAGTTGAATTGACCTGGAAAAGGAGGATTTCAATTGGTATATGCTCCCGCAAAAATTTTAAGCGACCTGATCAAAATAAACAGCAGCAATCCACCGGGTAATGAAACCGCAGTTGCTCTTTATATAAAAGAACTGTTTAGCAGCGCCGGTATTGAGGGCGAAATTATCGAGCCCGAACCGGGTCGTGGTAGCTTTGTTGCCAGGATCGGCGCAGGCTCAAAGCGCCTCCTGTTTTTAGCGCACAGCGATGTTGTTCCTGCCGGTGACGGTTGGGATTTTGCTCCTTTTGGCGGAGAAATCAGGGATAATTTCGTGCATGGCCGTGGTGCGCTTGACTGTAAGGATCTGATCGCTGCCCAGGTATCGGCAGCCCTGCAGCTGGTTGAAGAAAGAGTTTCTCTTAATGGTCAACTGATCATTGCAGCTACCGCTGATGAAGAAAAGGGGGGGCACCTTGGAGTCGCCTACCTGCTTGCAGAGCATCCCGAGTTGATCAGGGCTGATTATGCTGTCAATGAAGGAGCCGATCACCCCATTGCGCTCAATGGTAAGACCGCCTATTTCTTGCAGGTCGGTGAGAAAGGAACAGCCTGGTCTACTTTAAAGGCCAGGGGTAAATCCGGTCATGGCTCTATTCCCGCCCTGGCTGAAAATGCCGTGGTGAAAATGGCCCGCGCTGTAAGCCGCCTGAACAATTACCGGGCTGAAATAGAGCTAGTTCCGGAAGTAGAAAAGTTGTTGCGTGATCTGGCCCGGCTTTGCGACCTCTCTATAGATTCTCTCGGACCAAATGATGTTGATAATTTACTTGAGGAGCTTCCCCTGGAGCGGGCTTTTCTGGAATCTTTGCGCTCAATGACACGCATGACCGTATCGCCAAATGCCATCAGGGGCGGTACTAAAACAAATATTGTTCCCGATTACTGTGAAGCCGATCTTGATATCAGAATCCTCCCGGATCAGGACCGTGCTTATGTTGAGAAAGAACTGGGTTTGATTATCAGTAAAGATATTGAAATTGAATTCAATGAATACCAGCCAGCCACTTTTTCCAGCTCTGAAAACCCCTTTTACAGGCTCATGGAGGCTGTAACCTTAGAGTTGACCGGACCAGATACAGTATGCCTGCCCGCCATTTCGGCGGGTTCCACAGATTCTAAATTTCTGCGTGCTGCCGGCATACCTTCTTATGGTATTGGCCACATGGCCAGTGAGTTTGAACAGGAAATCAGAACTACTATCCATGGCCGGAATGAAAAAATTGATCTTGACAGCTTGCGGTTGAAAACTGACTTTTTGAAAGAATTAGCGCTTCGTTACCTGGGCTGATATAATCGCTGCTTGAGGATTTATTTCAGTTTTGCACATCCTTTTTGTAGGGGCACGGCGCACCGTGCCCGCTTTTGCCAAGCGATATAAATGCGCATAAACAAGACCTGCCTGGAGGCAAGCTCAATTGAAAGTTGCTTATGGACACATGGGAACCTTAACCCCGATCATGGAAATGATCATCGAGGGTCTGGGTCATGAATCGATTACTCCTCACCGCCCAACCCGCCAGACCCTTGCCTTAGGGGCCAAGTATGCTCCCGAATTTGCCTGTATCCCCTTTAAAATTGTTCTGGGCACTTATCTCGAGTGCCTTGAACGCGGAGCCGATACCCTGGCCAGCGGTGGCGGTTACGGCCCCTGCCGGGCCGGACTCTACGGTGAACTGCATGGAAGAATATTGCGCGATCTTGGCTATGACCTTGATTTTATCTTTTTCTGGCCGCCATTGAAAAAACCGGCTCATTTTTATCGCCAGCTGGCCAAATTGAAAGGCCCTCATTCGTGGACTTTTCTCTGGAAAACGATCAAGAAAGCTTATGCCAAGCTGGCTGTTCTCGATGATCTTGAATTGATGGCCCAGCGCATCCGCCCGCGCGAGATCAACGCAGGGTCGACATCCAGGGCCTTTGAGCGGGCAATGATCATCATGCAGCGGGCAAAAACTCTCGAAGAGATATCTTCGGCCGGTGAAGAAGCCCGGGCCATGCTACAGAATGTAGACTTTGACGACAGTAAAAAACCCCTTAAAGTCGGGATTATCGGCGAAATTTACGTACAGCTCGAGCCTTTTGCCAACTTCTACCTCGAAGAGCAGCTCGGCCACATGGGTGTTGAGGTGCGGCGCAGTATTTACCTGACCAGCTATACTCGCCATGATGTCCTTTCTACCAAAGGTGACATGGGTAGTGTCGCCCTGGCCATGCCCTACCTGGCCCAAAAAGTGGGCGGCCATGGGCAGAACAGTGTTGGAGATATTATTCGTTATGCGAAGATGGGCTACAACGGAGTAGTTCAGTTGGCCCCTTTCTCCTGTATTCCGGAAATCGTCGCCAAAAGTCTTGTTCCGCAGCTTTCCAGAGATCATGGTATCCCTGTGCTTACCCTTTTTATCGACGAGCAGACCGGGGCGGCGGGAGTGCAGACCAGGCTCGAGGCCTTTGTCGACATGATGGAGCAGCGCCGCTCACGCCGCCTGGTAATTGGAGCCTGACCGCCAGTGTTACTAAAAATTGGCCCCCTACAAATAGAACCGGGGCTGGCCCTGGCCCCGATGGCTGGTATCACCAATCACGCCTTTCGAACCCTGGCCAAAGAGCAGGGCTGCCGGCTCCTTTACACTGAGATGATCAGTGCCAAGGGACAGTTGCACGGAGGCGATCGCAACAGGTCTTTACTTTTTTATACTGAGCAGGAAAGACCGCTCGGTTTTCAGTTGTTTGGTTCCGACCCCCTGATCATGGCCCGGGCTGCAAATCAATTGGAAAAGCTCGGGGCAGACTTGATCGATCTTAACTTTGGCTGTCCCACCCGTAAAATTACCCGCAATGCTGAGGGCGGTGCTCTTATGAGCGATCCAGCTCGCTGCAGGGAAATCTTTAAGGCAGTTGTCGGGGCGGTTTCCTGCCCGGTCACCGTTAAGATGCGCACAGGCTGGGATGAGCGGTCAATTAACTGCTTGGAAATTGCCCGTTTAGCTGAAGAATCCGGCTTGAAAGCAGTAACTATCCACGGCAGGACAGTGGACCAGGGTTATAGCGGCCAGGCTGATTGGGAGATCATTAAAGCAGTTAAAGAAAAAATAGCCATTCCGCTTATCGGCAATGGTGATGTTGATTCGCCACAGTCAGCAGCGGAAATGTTTTCTTATACCCGCTGCGACGGAGTAATGATTGGCAGGGCGGCACGGGGTAATCCCTGGATCTTCAGCTCAATCCTGGCCTGGTTGAAGGATGGGACCGTCAAGAATCCCCCTGCCTTGAGTGAAATTACTGCGACTATCCTCAGGCATTTTAAGCTGCTTGCAGAACAAAAAGGAGAGCTACTTGCAGCACGGGAAATGCGACGTCATTCCGCCTGGTATATCAGGGGCTTTCCGGAAGCAGCATCGGTGAGGCAGAAACTGCTCCATCTTTCTAACTACCAGCAGCTGGAGTCAATTCTTCAGGATTATTGCCGCCATGTTGAAGGTAAGTAAGATTATTGTCAGCACCCGGGTTTAGTGCTAAAATGAAGCGATCACAAATTTGTGCACAGCTGCCTGGAGGCTGTTTATTTTTATTCTGCCACTTTGGGGGAGTCAATATTGCACCAGGAAAGATTGTTCAGAATTGGTGAAAAGCTGGTCAGCCTCGATAAGGCCATTCGCCTAATTGAGAGAACACTTGAGTTTCGCGAAGAGGGGTTGTCTCAACAGGAAGTGGCTTTAAAAATGCAGCTCGATCGCAGCTTCATATCCCGTCTTGAAGCAGCCGGTGAAATACGTAAAGGTAACAGGATAGCCGTAATCGGTTTTCCCCTGGCTAATGCCAGTGAACTGGCAGAAATATGTAGGGAATATGGGCTTGATTTTTTTCTGTTGCTCAGTAATGAAGAGCGCTGGAGGATGGTTCAAGAAAAACAGGCTCTTGACTTCTTTAATCAGATGCTTGCTCTTGTTGCCAGGTTGCGGGAATTTGATACTCTGATCATGATTACCTCTGAAAAGTGGCACAGGTTGGCCGAAGCATTGCTCGATATCCAGGTGCTCTATTTAAATCTTGGTTCGACCCCTATTCGTGAAGATTGCCAGCTGGATCCGGACATTTTTAAGAAAACCTTATCATTGGTATTGCACAGCAAAGAAAGGGGAAAAAGCAGATGAAACGTGTCGTCGGTATAAGTCTTGGCTCATCAGCCAGGGACCACATGGTGAAAGTTAACATTCTCGGTGAAGATTATAAAATAGAACGCATTGGCACCGATGGTGATATGAAAAAGATGATTGAGAAGATCCGGGAGCTTGACGGAACTGTTGATGCCTTCGGTCTGGGAGGGATGGACCTCTATGTCTATGCGGTAGACCGCCGCTATACTATCAGGGATGCTAAAAGGATCGTTAAGGCAGCACAGAAAACACCCATAGTTGATGGGTCAGGGCTCAAAAATACCCTGGAACGCCGAGCTATAGAATATCTTTCCAGGCATACTGACTTGTTCAAAGAGACGAAAAAAGTTTTGCTCATGTGCGCTATGGATCGATTGGGTATGTCTCAGGCCCTGGAAAAAGAGGGCTGTACCATGACCTATGGTGATCTGCTCTTCATCCTTGGTTTGCCATTCCCTCTCTCCTCGCTTAATACTTTGGCCCGCATTGCCCGGGTCCTGGCTCCCATAGTCGGTCAGTTGCCATTCACGATGATCTATCCTACCGGAGAAAAACAAGCTGTTAACAAACCGCGTTTTCAAAAATATTTTCTGGAAAACCAGATCATTGCCGGAGACTTTCACTTTATCCACCGCTTTATGCCTGAAGAACTGCCTGGCAAAACGATCATAACAAACACAGTGACAAAAGACGATGTGAAGTTTTTAAGGGAGCGTAAAGTTAAAACGCTAATCACGACCACCCCGGAAATGGATGGACGCTCTTTTGGAACCAATGTTATGGAAGCTCTGCTCGTTTGCATGGTTGGCGGTGAGGGGGAGTTGAGCGAGGAGCAATATGGAAAGCTGCTTGCAGAGATGAATCTTACCCCGAGGATCCTTGAGCTTTAATAACCTTGACAACCCTTCTTCGAGGCCATATAATATAGCAAAAATTGATGCTCGGCCAGCAAAAAGTGTCAAGCAGGGCTTGACACTATCTTATTGGCTTCGTGCGGTTAAGGAGCCTTTTATTATCGACATCATGAATCTGGCAGCAGGGAAAAGATAAAAAATACTGCTTCGGAGGGGAAAAAAGATGGATAACAATAACGAAGAATTACTGTTGACTAAAGACGGTCTTGAAAAACTGGAAAAAGAACTCTTCCATCTCAGGTCGGTCAAGCGTAAGGAGATTGCCGCCCGGATTAAAGAAGCCATCTCTTTCGGAGATATAACCGATAACTCCGAATACGAAGATGCCAAAAACGAGCAGGCTTTTATCGAGGGAAGGATTATCACCCTGGAAAAATTGCTGCGTCGTGCCCGAATATTAGAGAAAGATGACAAAGATGATTGTCATATTTCTCTTGGCTCGATAGTGAAGCTTAAGGATCTTGACTTAGGACAGGAATACGAATATACCATCGTCAGCACTGCTGAAGCTGATCCAACCGAGAAAAAAATCTCCAACGAATCGCCGGTCGGGAAAGCCATTTTAGGTTTATCCGTGGGAGAACAGGTAGAAGTTAAGGTTCCGGCAGGTACATTTAACTATAGAATTGAAGCAATAAATTGAGTTAAGCTGGAGGTCAGGCTATGAACCAGGATCAGGAACATGAACAGCAGCTGCATGAATTACTGCTGGTCAGGCGAAACAAGATGGAAGCCCTGCGCGACAGGGGTGTAGAGCCATTTGGGAAGAAATTTTCTGCAAGTCACTATTCTAAAGAAATCATCGAAGGCTTTACTGCCCTGGAAGGCAAAGAAGTTACTATCGCCGGCAGGTTGATCAGTATTCGTACACACGGAAAAGCTGCTTTTGCCCATCTTCAGGATTACCGCGGCCGTATTCAGATTTATATCAGGCAGGATGAAGTCGGCCCTGAAAAATATGAAATATTTGGCCTGACTGATATTGGAGATTTTATTGGTGTTGTGGGGGAGGTATTTCGCACGCAAAAGGGAGAAGTAACGGCTAAGGTAAAAGATTTCTCCTACCTGGCCAAGGCATTGCGGCCTCTGCCTGAGAAATGGCATGGCCTTAAAGATATTGAAATTCGTTACCGGCAACGCTACGTTGACCTGATTGTCAATGAAGAAGTGCGGCAGACCTTTATTAACCGCAGTCGCATCATTTCCACCATGCGGGAAATTCTTAATTCGTGGGGCTTTCTTGAAGTTGAAACCCCAATAATGCAGACTGTAGCCGGTGGAGCCCTGGCGCGTCCTTTTGTTACCCACCATAATGCCCTTGATATTAAGCTATACTTGCGTATCGCCACGGAACTGCATTTGAAAAGGCTCCTTGTAGGCGGCCTTGATAAAGTCTATGAAATCGGGCGTATTTTCAGGAATGAAGGCATTTCGACTATTCATAATCCTGAATTTACATCGGTGGAGATTTACCAGAATTATGCCGATTATGAAGATATGATGACAATTACTGAAAACCTGATTTACCAGATTGCGATGAAGGTTTTCGGCACCGGGAAAATATCATTTCAGGGCACGGAACTGGATCTTACTCCTCCCTGGCCACGTGAGTCAATGGTCGAGGTTGTCAGGAAATATTCCGGGGTCGATTTCGCCCAAATACTGGATGACCAGGCAGCCTTTAAGGCTGCCAGGGATGCTGGGCTTGAACTTGATCAAGGGGTGACCTGGGGTGAAATCCTCTACCTCTTTTTTGAGGAATTTTGTGAAGAACAGCTTCTCTCACCTATTTTTGTGACCGGGTTTCCCATCGAAGTGTCGCCACTGGCTCAAAAAATGCAGGAGGATCCTCGCCTGACTATTCGTTTCGAAGGGTTTATCTGCGGTTGGGAAATAGCAAATGCCTTTACTGAGCTAAATGATCCAATCGATCAGCGAGAGCGTTTTGAGCAGCAACTGGCAAAAAGAGCAGCAGGTGACGATGAGGCTCATGTTATGGATGAAGATTTTATTCAGGCTCTGGAATATGGTATGCCTCCTGCAGGGGGTCTTGGCATCGGCATAGATAGAATGGTCATGCTCCTTACCGATAATGTCTCTATTCGTGACGTAATTCTTTTTCCAACTCTCAGGCCTAAATCTCCTGGAGAGTAGACAAAAGCGAAAAAAAATGTTAAAATATAATTGACAAAGAAATTGATCCATGCTAACATTAAAAGGTCGTGCTCACACCTTGGGAACAGTTAGAACACTTCAAGCTGTTCCCACTTATGTGGGGACAAATGATAACAGATAATTCCGTTCTTTGAAAACTGAACAGGGTAAGGAAGGGTCTCATCGGGCAATGGTTTTGAATCCATTACCTGAGAAAGAAGAAGAGACCTTGTGATGGTCAGTGTAGAGTTTAAGGATTAAGCGTAATAGTTTAAGAGCCGGTCTAGATAATTAGGCTGGATAACAAGCATAAACTGGAGAGTTTGATCCTGGCTCAGGATGAACGCTGGCGGCGTGCC
>CAZVLE010000054.1:0-15710 GCA_964627855.1 uncultured Syntrophomonadaceae bacterium
ATGTCGGGGTAGGTTCAAGCTTGAGATCAGGAATAAATTCAAAGTGTTGATCTAAGCTCATTACTGCAGCATCGCGGTTAATGGCTAAAGCTGCAATAATGCAATCTGTTATCGGGATAGTAATTCCTTGTTTTCTCAGTTTAAACGACACTCTGCCGGCCAGAACCCAGTCGTCAAGATTGGTTTCAAGATATGGTAAGCCATCGATGCTGTTTTTTAAAGCGTTGTAGTCTTGTTCAGTTTTTGCCCCCTGAAGCAGTTCTGCAATCACCGGCCCGGCGGTAAAAGCTTTTCCGGTTAAGAGGTAGTGATCTAAAACCCCGGTAACAGAAGGGCGGTTTTTCAGGTATTCAATCCACACCGATGTATCAACGATTATCTTCATCTTCACCGAGCTCCGCGTTCCTGATTCTTTTGACTGCATCTTCATCAATGCAGACTTTACCTTTTAGAGCCATGAAAGCCAGCAGTTTCTTCTGTTTAACAGCATCTTCAAGCGCTTTTTCAACAGCCTTTGAACGGTTATCTGATCCATATAAAGCTTCAACTTCTTTTACTATCTGCTCGGATAAGTTTAAGGTGGTACGCATATTCATCATCCCTCTCATAACAATAATACATTAATAATGTATGATCAGCAATATGAAAAAGAAGGCAAATGAGCGCAAGGAAGAATTGGTTTACACTCTTTTTAGGATATGTGAAAGAGGGTGGGGCACGCGGGAGCAGGAGCCTTTCAAGCGGGCGGTAAGATAACCGGCAGAAGAGGTAACGCTATTTAAGGGGACCAGTTTAAGGGGGTTTACTTTCATCAGGTGCAGCATGGCTTCGGCGGTAGCGCACAGGTTATTGCATTCGCCGCTCAAGTAAACATTCTTTTTCCCCAGCCTTGCTGTCAGCTGCTCCACAACTTCTTCAATAGCGCAATGACCGGCAATGAGCACTTTACCCTCTATACTTTCAATCTCTTCTTTATCGTGCCCTTTTCCGGCAACCAGCGTCCATCCACCTTTGCCCCGGTAATCGAGGCTAATGGTTTGCAACAGGCATAAAGGGTTATTGCGGCACCCTTCCGGGCAGTATCGCTCCTGCCCGGCAACCAGCCTGACGTCTGTGGGAAACTGCGGGAAAAGATCCCAGGGATAATGTTTTTCCTGTGGCTGATCAGGGTTATTGTATAAATCGTTAAAATCAGTGACATCTCCGGACAGAATAATATCGCCGGCGCTTTTAACCCCGCCGGAAAAGCCCCTCTCTACAGCCAGTTTCAGGTGAGGTACATCTGCTATTTTTAAACCGAAAATAGCGGCACCGGTAATGTCGGCGGCTACAACATTGGCGCTTCCCAGGAGGGTCAGAAACGGTTTGACCTGCTTGTCAGCCAGGGCGGTGGCAAAATAATGCCCGTGGATAGTCCCCTCAATGCCTTCAATGAGGGTAATATCGGGTTTTATATAGCCCAGAATATCTGTCAGCTTATGGTGCAGGTTAAAATTATGGTCAAAGCCGCGGCTTTTCTGCATGGGGAAGCCCCACTGGTTTTTTATTCCCAGGGTAATCACCCCCATGGAATGGGTTTTTAGCTTGGGGACATTAATATATAAATGCTTTTCTCTTTCATTGATCAGCTTCATTACCGTCGCCGGCATGGCAAACTCTGCCAAGTCATACAAGGGTTTATGCGCTTCATCCGGCAACGCTTTTTCCTTGAAAGATAAGGTTGTGCTTTTTTCCTCGTCAAGATAAACAGGTTTGCAACTTGTTTCCCGGCAGATTTTTGTATAGCCCACAGCTTTAAAAACCAGCCTGGTAAAGTTGGCCTGGGTTGAGTTTTCAAACAGATAAATATTTTTTGCATCCCGGCTTTTCCAGTAATCAATGACTGCCCTGATTACTTCAGGCCTGGTATGACTGTATGGTTTGGAATCCACGGCATTAGGTTTAATGTAAACATCACCGCTTTCTTTCAGCAGTGAGCTGCCGCCAAGGCTGTCGAATATCTCTGTTACAGCGACGTTCACTTCCCCTGCCAGTTTCTCATTCAGCCCTTTATATAGTGTGAATGAGTCCTGGCCGTGAGGAGTCTTCAACTTTTTTACAATAACATTGGTTCTCAATAACAAATCCCTCTTTAGGCAGAACAAGAAGCTGCCTCATAGTGATAAGAGTATACCTTTGGCAAACTGCATAGAGTAAAAATCTGCTTGGAGGAAAAATTGTGGTCCCTATCAATGATCGGGTAACCGCCCTCGGCGGCCGGGCAGCCTATTAGAACTGCCTTTGCCGGATCGAAAAATCACATCATTAAAATTATAGTGAATCGATATATTCCTTGCCCTTCAGCAGGGCTTTTTCGATGCCTTCGGCCAGGTTGCTCTTGTGAGGTGGCAGAAATGATTTCACTTCTTTTTTGACCTGTTCCAGCTCCAGGACGCCCGTCTGGGCCAGAAAAGCGCCGAGCATGGTCAGGTTAGACATTTTTTCATTACCGCTCTCTTCAGCCAGTTCACGGGTGGGAATAAAAAGCGTTTTGATGCCATTCTGGCCATAGGTGCTGTTTTCTTTGCAGACCAGGGAACTGTTAATCATGAGCAGGCCATCTCCGGGGAGCCTGTTGCCGAACTTCTCCAGGGCAGGTTCACTCATGGCAATAACTGCCTTAGGCGTACCGGTAATGGGGGCACCGATCTGATTTTCCGACAGTACCACGGTGCAATTGGCTGCGCCACCGCGCATTTCCACTCCATAGGCGGGCATCCAGGTCACATTCAGACCGGCTTTCATGCCGCAGTGAGCGAGCAGTTCTCCCATCATCAGGACTCCCTGGCCTCCGAAACCCGACATAACCACTGAATATTCCATTTCCATCTCCTCCAAAAAAATAAGTTTATGAATAGTCCTTTAAAAATCTTTATAAGTGCCCAGCGGAAAGGCGCTGATCATTTCTCCCTCAAGACGCCTGACAGATTGCTGCGGAGTCATGCGCCAGTTGGTGGGACAGGCAGAGAGCAACTCGATTAACCCCAGGCCGCGTTTTTCTATCTGGGCCTGAAAGGCACGGCGCATCGCTTTGCGGGCCGTGCGAATGTGCGCATGACTATGGCAGGCCACTCTTGCGGCGAAGGCGGTTCCCTTCAGGGTTGAAATGAGTTCGGCCACATTAATCGGGTAACCGTCACCGACCGGCTGCCGACCGGCGGGAGTGGTTGTTGTTTTCTGACCGGGCAGGGTAGTCGGAGCCATCTGGCCTCCGGTCATGCCGTATACACTATTGTTGACAAAAATTATGGTGATGTTTTCCTGCCGGTTGGCGGCATGGATAAATTCACTGGTGCCGATCGCGGCCAGGTCTCCGTCTCCCTGGTAAGTTAAAACAAAGCTGTCGGGATTTGCCCTTTTTATCCCCGTGGCGACCGCAGGGGCCCTTCCATGGGGAGATTCACAGCAGTCGATAGCCAGGTAATCATAAAGGAATACACCACAGCCGACCCCGATTACACCAATGGCCTTTGTGCTCAAATCAAAGTAGTCAATGGCCTCGGCTGCCAGACGGTGAACGAGACCATGATGGCAGCCCGGGCAGAAATGAAATTTATTATCTTTTAATGATGAAGGTGAGGTAAATACTTTTTTTTCAGTTGCTGTTGACATGCCTGAGGCCTCCTTTGCTGACTATAACTTCAATTTCTTTCTCGATCTCTTCCGGCGTCGGAACGGCGCCGCCGGGGTAGCTCTTAAAATGAATTTCACTATTGCCGTTGCAGGCCAGCTTAACATCTTCAAGCATTTGACCGGTGTTCATCTCCACAACCAAAACCCGGCCGGCCTTTTGCGCCTCTTCTCGAACAGCTTTCTCGGGGAAGGGGAAGAGCGAGATTGGCCTGACCAGGCCGATCTTTAAACCTTGCAAGCGGGCTCTGTCTACTGCCGTGCGAGCGATGCGGCTGCAGGAGCCGAAGGCGACAACGATAAGATCGCAGCGCGAGGGGCAATCTATTTCAACTTTAACCTCTTCTTGCTGAAGGGCCTTATATTTTTCAAGCAGTTTCAAGTTGTGTACTGTCATTTCGCCATCTTTAAGGTAGAGCGATTTTATCAGACGGGGCAGACGATCTTTTGCTCCGCTTAAAGCCCAGGGGCTGTCCTGTGGGGGAGAAAGGGCTTCTCTCAGCATGACCGGTTCTTTCATCTGGCCTAAGATGGCGTCACCTAAGATCATGGCCGGGTTACGGTATTTAAAGGCGAGGCGAAAAGCTTCACCGGCCAGGTTATACATTTCCTGGACCGAATTGGGGGCGAGAACGACAAGGCGGTAATCGCCATGCCCGCCGCCCCGGGTGGCCTGCATGTAATCGCCCTGGGTCGGGGCTATGCCTCCTAAACCCGGTCCGCTGCGGGTTATATTTACCACAACGGCCGGTAGTTCGGACCCGGCCAGGTAGGAAAGGCCCTCCTGCATCAGGGAAATGCCCGGTCCTGATGATGAGGTCATGGCCATCTTGCCCGAAGCAGCTGCGCCCAATACCATGTTGATGGAGGCCAGTTCGCTCTCGGCCTGAATAAATACTCCCCCAACGGCAGGCAGGGCGGCCGAGAGAAACTCCGGAATGTCGTTCTGGGGGGTAATGGGGTAGCCGAAGTAAAAACGGCACCCGGCATCTATAGCTCCCTGGGCCAGGGCAACACTACCCTTTAAAAGTTGTTTTTCTGTCATAGTTAGTTTCCTCGTTAGTTGATCAATTTTGTTGTCAGCTTTTTGGCGATAACTACCTGTAAACCTCAAGGGCAACATCCGGGCAGATTTCTGCACAGAGCGCACACCCTGAACATTCCTTGTCTTCGGAAAAAGTTGCTACGCTATAGCCACTGCGATTGCGCCTGGTGCTGTCAAGATAAAGATTCTCTTCCTTACATGCTTCCAGGCAATAACCACAGCCCTTGCACCGTTCTTCTTTTACTGTTACCCTACCCATTGGAAATCCCCCTTGCCGGTTTGCAAACAAAAAGCCCTTCCGTCTCAATTTAAAAGAGACGAAAGGGCTTGCTTCCGCGGTACCACTCTTGTTGAAGGCCATAACCTGCCCGGCCATCCGCTCGATGCTATAACGGTGCTCCCGGTTCAAACTTACTTGCCCTGAATCAGGCTTTCAGCGAACAACTCCCGGATGAGTTCCACCAGTCAGGGGTGGCGCCTTTTCAGCTACCGGCGCTTCTCTAAAACACCTCTGGGCGTGGTGTACTGGTTCCGTTCATGGTTTTTTATAAAATTACTATTTAATATAGCTGAATAGAGCCTGCCAGTCAACCCCCAAAACGAAAATAATGCCTTGATCCTTTACATTTATATGTTAAGATAGGTTCTATAATCTTATCGTTATCAAATTCGGTAATTATTAGCAGGCTATTATAGTAATTAATCGCAGCAAAATCGTAACTTCTGGTTGATTCTTCCCACTTTAACGGTAAGCTATATATGAGCGGTGTCTAAATGAAGCCCGAATCATGGTTTTTTACTGCCAGCAGGATTCCGGTTTCCTCCGCATATTGAAAGGATTGCTTTAAATGTACTTGATCCCAATTATTATTGTAGTGATAGGTCTGGTCTGGCTGCTCTATCGCAAACAGCTGCAAAACCTGGTTCGGCCTCAGAAAGACTTTGTGCAGTTTTCTGGGGCTCCCCAGTATATTGCCGGCAGCACCAGCGGCTCCCCCCTGAGTGAACTGGGCAGTTACTGTGGCTTTAAAGCAGTGCCCGAACAAAAAAAAGCCGGCTGCACCGCCCTGTTTGCCACGGTTACTTCCTTCGGAGCGGGGCGACTTTATGATTTTGCTGTCCGTCTGAAAGCAGCTGACGGCTCTAAATATTTTAGGCATTGCCGCTCGAGAAAGGTTCACTTTTTACCTTACTGCATTGAGGAAGAAGCTGCTGATGGTGACATCCGTATGAAAAGCAGGCTTTATTTCCTGCAGAAGAACCTTGCTCTTTTTGAAACGGAGTGGGAAACGGAAGGTGAACCTCTTTTGGTTGAACCGGAATTTCGGTTGCTGCCGACAGCTGGTCGTGACCTGGAGAACCCCTATCCTCACTTTAACGGTTTTACTTTTTTCAGGGAACAGGAGGGCGGGTTGCTTCTAAAGAATTACCATCGTTATCCCGGCCAGAAACTGCTTGTTTTTTTCCTGCCCACAACGGGTGGCAGCAAGGGCAGTAAAAAAATGCGGGCACCTGCAGCCGAGCTGAAGGTGGAGCAAAAAATAAGCTGGTCGGTTATCATTTCATTTTCCGCCGATGGGGAAGAAAGAATCTACCGGCGGGCCCAAAGGGCCTTGCGCAACCTGGAAGGGTTGAAAAAGGCTGCAGAGAAGCGCTGGGCAGCATTTGCCGCCAAGTTGCCACAGCCCTACGACGACGGGCAGCCGGCGGCCGAAAAGACTTTGACCCTGGCGGCCTGGGCTTTGCAGAACAGCCTTTACCAGCCTCGGAAAGAGATGACCCGCTGGGGTTCAGTTCCGGCTAAAGTCTATTTTCCCTTTATCTGGGGCTGGGACACACCGCAGCATGTGCTCGGTTTGAGCGAGTGGAACCCCCGGAGGGCAGGCGAGGTTATTTTAACGCAGCTGGAAAGCAATAAAAGATCCCCCCGGGAAGCCCGTTTTAAGATTAGGGCCAAAGGCATTACCATCCTGGCGGGGAGCCAGAGTAATATGATCCCCAGCAAAATGGACGATTCCCTGCGGGGCGTTCTTGATTTTTATTCGCAGCCACCCCTGCAGTCCTGGGCGGCAGTGAGGGTTTATGAACGCCTGGAAGAAAAAGAGGCCAGGGCTAAATTTTTGAAGCAGGTTTTACCACCGCTCTGGGAAAACTTGAGCTGGTGGGAAGAAAACAGGCGCCTGCCGAACGGTTTTTTCTCCTTTCTTAACGGGCTTGAATCGGGTCTTGATGACAGTCCCCGTTTTTACCCGCCAAGCTTTTTGCCAAGTTTTGTGATCGGCCTGGTGCCCCGCTTCTTTAGTGCCGTCGATTTGAATTGCTGGCTCTATCAGTCGTACATGAATATTGCTTACCTGAGCAGCGAAGCAGGTCAGGATGTTGATGCCGCTAACTGCCTGGTAGCAGCCAAAAGGCTCAGAGAAATGATAGACCGGGACCTTTGGTCTGAGAGTCACAGTGCCTGGCTTGACCGTCGTAACGGCAAATTTATTGAAGTGCTCACTCCTTCAACCTGGTGGCCGGCTTTCGTCGGGGCCAGTGAGGACTTAGGAAAGATCAGGGCGGTGATCGAGCGCAATCTGCTCAACCCTGATAAATTCTGGGGACTATATGGCATGCCGAGCGTCGCCTTCGACGATGCTGCCTATAACCGTCGCAAGGATGGTTACTACTGGCGGGGGCAGATCTGGATGATCAATAATTATGCCGCCCTGGAAGTGCTATTCCGTTTTGGCTACTATGCGGAAGCTGCTGAACTGCACAGCCGGGTGATTGAGACTCTCTATCGATCGGCAGGGCTATACGAGACCTACAATGCCGAGAGCGGTGCTATTGGTTGGAGTTCCAGGGGCCCCGGCGATCCTGCCGTGATGCAGTTCGGGATGTCTTCAGCCTGGGCGACCCAAATTCTCTTTTACCGCTACCAGCATTTTTGTTACATTTTTCCCGAAACTAAAATGATTAGCGGTTATCTTCAATGGGCGACGACCTTTGACCAGGTGCCGGTTTTATCGCCGCCCAGTGTTGAGGCGGCTCCCAGGGAGGCTATATTACAGGTTAGGGTACCCGGAGCGCATGCTTATGATCTACCGAAAATGACCCTGGAGAGCGGTGATGGCAGACCCCTGCTCCAGTCGGCCCTCTTAAAACTCTATTTTGAGGAATCATCTCGCTTTGCATCAAGCGGTAACCTGGTTGATTTCAGCTGGCGTGGTGAAAACTACCAATTGCATATGGGCAAGAGTTACCTGCTGAAACCCTTTGCCCGTTCTGAAAAGCTTGGCTCGGCTTGAACCTGAAAGCAGTCATTTAGTTATTTTTTGGTGGAGGTTTTGTTTTGATTGTAGACTTGCTATTTCGTGGTCTCATCGCGATGATTTTTATTTCCGGCTCAGCAGTAATTAGTTACTATATAACCCGCCTGGTTGCTTTTCTGGTACCGGGCGTACTGCTCAGCGAAATTTTTCTCTGGTCGGGTACCGTGGTACTAACGACACTGCTGCTGATGGGCACCGCTTACTTTTATGTTTACAAGGGCTTCGGTGCCCAGGCTGATATCGTCAGGCGTAATTTATCAGTGGGCAGCAAAGTTGTTTTAAGCTTCGATGATGGACCGAGCATGGTCCACACCCCGCAAATACTGGATATCCTGGCGGAAAAAGGGGCCAGGGCAGTTTTCTTCATGGTGGGTATGCAGGTTGAAAAGTACCCTGAACTGGCTAAAAGAATTGTTGAAGAGGGGCATTATGTGGGAAATCACACCTATGGCCACATTACCGTACCCAATTCGCCGCCGCCCCAACTGGCTGCTCAGATCATGCGCACAAACCTGGTAATTTTGCAGCATACCGGCGTTTATCCCCAGTATCTGCGGCCGCCGCGCGGTCTTTACGATATGAGAATGCGTCGTATTGCCAATCTGCTGGGGCAGGATTTATTCCTCTGGAGTCTATCTTCACAGGACTGGCACCCAAGGGCTACTACGGCCGGTATTATCAGGCGGGTGGTAAGTAAAGCCTCTCCCGGTGATATTATTCTTTTTCATGATAGCGGGTCACTGCTTGGGGGTGAAGGTTCAAACCGGCGTCCCACCGTCGATGCTCTTGGCCCGATCATAGATGGGCTGAGGGCTAAGGGTCTCGAGATAGTCGGCCCCGATGTTTTTATCACCTACCCCGATTTGAAAACCCGGCGCTCTATTCCTTAGCAGTGTTGCTTTGCAGGACTAAACTTTTTGCGGTGCTCCGTAGTCAACACCAAAAGTCTCCACAGTGATGCTTTTTATCTGCTGCTTTTCCAGAGGTTTGTCCCGCTGGTCGCGGGCAGCGGCAGCGATTTTGTCTGCCGTTTCCATCCCTTCGATAACTGTTCCGAAGGCGGCATATTCGCCGTTCAGATGTGGCGTGGCCTTTACGGTGATGAAAAACTGGGAGCCCGCAGAATCTTTATGCTGTGAGCGGGCCATGGAAATAACACCCCGCTTGTGCTTTATCTTGTTGCTGTGCCCGTTGGAAGAAAATTCACCGGCTATATTATAGCCTGGGCCTCCTGTTCCTGAGCCGAGAGGACAGCCGCCCTGGATCATAAAGCCGGGGATAACCCGGTGAAACTGCAGACCGTTATAAAAGCCTTCGCCGGCCAGGGATATAAAATTACTGACCGTGTTTGGCGCATTATCCGGATCGAGCTCAATCTTTATTTTGGAACCATCATTCATTTCAATTATTGCCTGGGGCTTGTTTGCTGCCATTTTTGTTCTCCTTTTTTTCTTATGTAGTGATTTCACCATTATACTACAGATTTCCGAGGTTAAGCAGTTGCTAATGCCTGCTTCCCAGGTAGGTTTTTAAAGCGTGGTAGTAATTTTCATGCGGACCAATCATGATTAGTTCAAGATTTTTTTCATTGCAGATGCGGTAAGAAAGAAGGTAGTCATGCTTATTCATCTTAAATTTATGAATAAAGATACCCTTTAAATCGCCCTTTTTTTCAACCCCGATTAGAGGATTATTGATTAGGGCCCTGACTACATCATCAAGGTCAGATTTTTCGGCAGGGCTCATTATTTTTACTTTCCGGGCAAAAGAGGTGGATTGGTAGACTGTCATCTGCTTATTCAAATTTATACTCGCTTTTTTCACCCTGCTTTATTTCCGTAAGACCAATTAAGATATCTTTAATCAAATTGTAGGTTAAATCCGGGTTCTCCTCCATGTTTTTACCAAGCATGGCCCAGTATTCTATTTGGCCAGTTAACGAGCGGTGCTCGATGGAGCTATACTTTCTTGCTTCATCGGCAAGTTTCTGAGAAATTCTTATGGCCGTAGACATTTCATAACCTCCCACTTAAGCTTAATTTCAGTTTTGATCTTAACAGAAGGTGTAGCATTTTGCAACGTTATTATGCATAAATGATCGTTATCCGTCAGGGAAAAGCAAACTTCCGGCACTACTCTTTCATCGTGGCTTTGGGAAACCGGGAACAGCTGATTAATAGAGAACAAAATTATCTGGCAGAGTACTGGCGCCTGACTTGTGGTAAAATCAAATCAGAGTTGCAATCGAAACCGGGGAGGCAAGCATACGATGGCCGGACTTAAAGAGCCTTATAATCTTTCAGAGAGAATTAAATGGCTTTACGATTACTATTTTCAGGGTGTTGACCGGAGCTGGAATAACGAGTTTCTTCCCTTTAGCAGCGGGGTTAAGGATGACTGTCTTTTTGAGGAAATGAATTTCTACATTGTTCCCGAAGTCTATTCATTTTTCAATCCCTTTAATAAGACTTTTGCCCAGAATGCCATTGTTCTTGATCTGCCGGACGATTTTTTCCAGCGCAGCTTGGCGGAAAGAAAAGCCTTCTTCACCAGGAAAGCGATGGTAGAGGGGGTCCCGCAGGAAATCCTGCCCGGTGACCTGCTGGCCGGCAGTCGTTTCAACATTGTCTGTTCCAAGTGCTGGACACCGCAGCAGGCTAAAAAACGTCACCGCAAGATATCCGGGAAGGGAGGCCTGCGCCAGAAAGCCTTCGCCTTCAAAGACAAGGGCTTTGGTAACTGCGGCCCCACATCGGGACATCTCATCCCCGATTACCCCCGTATTCTCCAGCTTGGCTTCAAGGGTATTTACGAATATTACGGAGAACTATACGAAGCACTGACCCCGGCTGAAAAAGAGGGCCAAAAAGGCGCCAACCTGCGGGCCATGATTGATGCCTGCCTGATGCCGAAAGAGCTGGCTGCCGCCTACAGGAGAGAATGCCTCAGCCTGGCGGAAAGAGAAGAGGATGCCGGGCGCAGGTCTGAACTGTTACAGATGGCTGTCAATTTGGAGGTTGTGCCCTGGCTGCCGGCCGAAGACTTCTGGCAGGCACTCCAGTCACTGTGGCTGACTCACATGCTGGTGATGAGCGATGAAAATTACCCAGGCCCCGGGGTCTCCTTTGGCCGCCTCGACCAGTATCTTTTACCTTACTGGCAAAAATCGATGGCAGCGGGAATGGATATCGAGTTTGGCAAAGAGATTCTCAAGTGTTTCTGGATCCACTGTAATACGGCCTATGATGCCATGATTAGAACCGGCTGCAACCAGGGTATTACCGCCGGTTACGGGCAGCTCTTCAATCTTTCCGGAATGGGCAAAGATGGTCTTGACATGACCAATGAGCTGACCTATGTTTTGCTGGAGGTCATAGACGAGCTGAGCCCGATCCTGGAACCGAAACCAAACGTGCGCCTGCACCGCAATTCTCCCCCTGAACTGCTTGACCGGGTTGTCGATATGATTGCCGGTAGCCAGGGGGCGCCCTTCTTATTAAACTTTGATGAACGATCGATGGCCGGAATGCTGCGTCAGGCTAAAAAGGCCGGCTGCGAGGACCTGATTAACGAGGATAATGTTTTTGATTATGCCTCTGTCGGCTGTCTTGAGAATACCATGTGCGGAAACGACCGTTCGGCAACTGTTGATTGTAATTTAAACCTTCTAAAAGCACTTGAACTGGCCCTTGGTAACGGAAGGGAACTGCAGGTCTACTGCGACAGTCTCTGGGGCAAACCATACCCACCTACAGTTGATGCGCCGCAAAGCGGTGCAGTTGAGAGCTTCACTTCCTTTGAAGACTTTTTTGTCGCTTTTTCAGAGCAGGTTAAATATATCGTCCGCAAAATGGTCTCACTGTATGACGAGATGGATGCCGTAAGGGCTGAATTCTCGCCGACTCCTTATCTTTCAGCGCTGGTGCGTGGCTGTGCCGAAAGCGGCCGCGACATTACCCAGGGAGGTGCCGAGCTTAAGTTTATTACCATTGAGACGGTCACTTTTGCTACTACCGTTGATTCACTGCTGGCCATAAAATATCTTGTTTTCGACCAAAAGCTTTGCAGCCTCGGCGAACTGGTTGAAGCCCTGCAGGCCAACTGGGTTGGTTATGAAAAATTACAGGCGGCAGCGATTAATAAGGCTCCCAAGTTTGGACGCGATGAAGAGGAAGCTGATGCCCTGGCTGAAAAGGTAATGGATCTCTGGGCTGAAGAAACCTGGCGCTATAAAACCACGGCCACAGGGGCGCAGTTCCGACCCGGGATGCTCAGCTGGAATTACTGGATTTCATCGGGCTACATATTACCGGCCAGCCCCGACGGCAGGGCCAAGGGACAGTTTCTTTCCAACGCCATTTGCCCGGTTAACGGGGCCGATATCAAAGGTCCCACTGCCAATGCCAATTCCGTGGGCCGGGCGCTTGGCGGGCACAGCGAAGAGGGCGACTTCTCGACCTATAAAAATAACCTGCCCAACGGTGCTTCACATACCATTACTATTAATCCCTCGATCACGAAAAGCAGGGAACAGCGGGAAAAGCTGAAGGCCTTTCTGCGTGGCTATGCCGAAAATGGCGGCACGGCCCTGCAGATAAACATTGTCGATGCCGACATGCTGCGTGATGCCCAGGCCCACCCGGAGAACTACCGCAACCTGTTGGTCAGGGTAACCGGTTACAACGCCTACTTTGCCTCTATTGGGCGTGAACTGCAGGATGAAATAATTGCCCGGGAAAGCCATAAATGCATTTAAAACCGCAAGCGACTGTCTTGAATATTCAGCGCATGTCAACAGAAGACGGGCCCGGTCTCAGGACCACCCTCTTTTTGAAGGGTTGCAACCTGCGCTGCGCCTGGTGCCATAATCCCGAAAGCATTGATGCCAGGCCTGTTGTCCAGTGGAACAGGGCTCGTTGTATCGGCTGTCATTCCTGCCATGAGGTATGTGCTCAGGGAGCCCTGGAGTTTTCAGATCAGGGTATTTTTATCAGGGCGGAACAGTGCATACTCTGCCTGGCCTGCGTTGAAGAGTGCCCATCGGGGGCGCTTAACCTTAAAGGAGAAGCCTATGCAGCAGACAGGCTGCTCGAAGAGCTGCTTAAAGACAGAGCCTATTTTGGCGAAGAAGGTGGCTTGACCATTTCCGGAGGTGAGCCTTTATTGCAGCCGGAAGCAGTGCTCTGGTTGCTTGAGGCTCTAAAAAAGGAAGGGTTACATACTGCCCTTGACACGGCAGGGCTGGTTAAGGAAGATCTCCTGCTCCGGGCCCTTCAACATACAGACCTTTTGCTTTATGACATCAAGTTAATGGACGAGGCAGAACATAGAAAGTATACCGGTAGAGGCAATGCACAGATTTTAGAAAACCTGGTTAAGGTTTCCCCTTACCTGAAAGAAAGTAAAAAGAAACTCTGGATTAGAACCCCGATCATTCCCGGGGCGACAGAGAGCAAGGAAAATATCAGTGCTATTGCCGACTTTTTAGCCGGTTCTGTCGGTGATACTGCAGAACGCTGGGAGTTGTGCGCTTTTAATAACCTCTGCCGCCATAAATATGAAAGCCTTGGCTGGGAGTGGGCTTATAAAGAAACTGCCCTGGTTAAAGATCGGGTCATGACTGAATTGGTGGAAATTGCTGTCAGGGGACTGGCAGAAACAGGCATAGAAGTTTACGGAACCGGATCGACATCAACGGGTGAGGAGTGAGATTGTGAACAGGGTCATTGCCAGTGAAGATATCCCGGTCATGAGTGCAGACAGTAAGATAGGCCTGGTTGCCACCATAGATGAGCAGGGCGGGCCGCATATCAGCTTTATTTCTTCCCTGCAGCCGCTCGGGAAAGACCGCCTGACGGTTGGCCAGTTTTGCGAGGGTTTGAGTAAAAAGCATATCTTAGAGAGAAATAAAATTGGTTTTCTCATTTTTTCACCGGCCATGGAAATCTGGCGTGGCCGCGCTCTTTATGAGGAAAGTGCCACCAGTGGCCCTGAATATGAAATGTATAACAGGAAACCGATGTTTCGCTACAACTCATATTTTGGGTTCGGTCTGGTTCATTACTTCAGGCTGGTAGATATCAATATTAAAGAAAAGCTAAGCAAAGGGCAGATCATCGGTGGAGCCCTGAAAACGAGGCTGCTGCTTCCTTCCGCTTCTTCTTCGGAGCGAGGGGTGCTAAATGATATAAGCAGGTCCATGTTCAGCCAGATAGACGGGCTCAAATTCATAGCCTACCTTAACGGGGAAGGTTTTCCCTGCCTGATCCCGGTTATTCAGGCGGCCAATGCCGGCCTTGACAGGGTTGTTTTTGCCCTCAACCCGTACAAGGATCAGTTGCAAAAAATTCCCCCCGGGGCATCAGTTGCGGTCCTCTTCGTTAACTTAAAAATGGAGTCAGTACTGGTTAAGGGTATTTACAATCCGCAGCGCCTGGCAAACCTGCCTTACGGTCGTGTCGACCTGGAGAGGGTTTATAACTCCATGCCACCGCAGCCGCGCTATATCTATCCCCCCATCAAAGAGTATGCGGGGGTTAGAGAGTTTTAGTCGGGTTGCTCCACTGTTTCATCATGGATCCCCCTGACAAACTGATAAATGAGACCGACGGTAATTTTAAAAACGGTAAAAATCGGCACTGCAAGGATGATGCCGACCAACCCCCAGAGCCTTCCGGCCAGCAGAACGACTATGATTACGGCCAGCGGGCTCATGGCCATCTTGCGACCGACAATCATTGGCCTGGCGACGATACTGTCTATCTGCTGGATCACTAATATGACCACTATTGCCCATAGCATCATCAGGGGTGAATCGATTAAACCGACCAGGGCGGCAGGAATAGCCCCGATGAAAGGCCCGATAATGGGCACAACATTGGTGATCATCACGAATATGGCCAGGACCAGGGCATAGTCGATACCGATGATTAAAAAGCCGATGTAGCTTAAAATGCCGATAACGAGACAGACCAGGCAGAGACCCTGCACGTAAGAAGCCAGCTGCCGGTCAATTTCAGCCAGGGCTTTCTTTATTGTCCCCGCATATTGTGGGGGGACAACCTTTTCGATCTGGGCCGGAACATGGCCCTTTCCTTTTTCCGTAAGCATGTAATAAAGCAAGAAGGGCACGATTATGATTGTTATAAATATGCTCGTGGTGTAATCAATGACGATAGTCACGCTGCTTGTTGCAGTGACAAGGGCGTTTTGCACCAACCTGGGGATCATTTCGTTGATATTTTCTACATAAAAGGTTTCAAGGGCAAAAAGTTGTGATAAAACTGGCGTTTCCTTAAATGATTCGATTAGCTCCTGCAGTTGGTTAATTTTCTGGGGCGCACTTTCGATCAGGGTGACAAATTCCTCCTGCAGGCTTGGGCCGATTAAGGCCACAGCCAGGGTTAGCAGGGCAATGAAAATCAAAAAGGTTATTCCTACTGAAACCGGACGGGGAATTCTCTTGGTACTAAGAAAATCTACCAGGGGAAGCATGATATAGTAAAGTGCGCCGGAGATGATTATCGAGAAGAAAAGCACTTCAAAAGCTATGATGATCGGTTGAAATATGAAGGTGATATGGCTGCCTACCAGGATAATCAGGAAGAAAAGCAGTATCGCTACTTCGGCTTTAAATAATTTTGAATCCCACATTGATCTTCAGCTCCTCGCCTGGTTTC
>CAZVLE010000055.1:0-10126 GCA_964627855.1 uncultured Syntrophomonadaceae bacterium
CACGCTTGTTCCCATCCAAAACACCTGTTGCAAAACCGAGCCGTTCGGGAAGGCCGTAGCGGCCCCGGGCTGTTTTGACCACGGTGCCGGCATCCTGCAATTTCTTCAGCTCATTAAGCAAAATTGCTTTGTCCTGCTTTTTATGTCCCAGGGCCTCTAAAAGCTGCTGGGGGGTCAGGGCCTTCTGCCGGTTTTCTTTAAGTTGCCGTTCTATCTCCCCGCGTAAGCGGGCCATATTGTTCCTGTTTTCGCTCAAGGGTTAAGATCTCAACTCCTCTGCCTTTTTCAGCCGGATTCAGGTCTTCATCTATTATATGACCTTTTTCGCGAAAATAAAAGGCAGGGGTTTTAGTCGACTCCCCTGCCTGCAAAACAATTTTAAGGTTGTTATTTTAGTATATTACAACGAGGATAATTGTAAAAAGCATAAACCCTACAGCCAGATAAGTGGTAAAACGGCTGAGTTTTTCATCAAGCCCTTTCTTTTTGCCGACCAGCGACTGGGCCCCACCGGCAATAGCTCCCAGGCCGGCGCTCCTGCCTGACTGTAAAAGCACAGTTGCAATGAGGGCGAGACATAAAACCAGGTAAATGATTGTTAAAACAGTACCGATCATTTAATATAACCTCCATCAGTAAAACAGTAAAAACCGAGCAGCTGTTATATTAACACATTAAAGAACAATTGTAAATAGATGCAGACGCCTATATTTTCCAGATCTTAAGATGATTACCGGCATAACTGGCGGCAGGGCCAAGTTGCTCTTCTATGCGCAGCAGCTGGTTGTACTTTTCAATCCTGTCAATTCTGGAAGGTGCACCTGTTTTGATCATGCCTACCCCTGATCCTACTGCCAGATCTGAGATAAAAGTGTCGGCAGTTTCTCCCGAACGATGGGAAATCATGCAGCTATAGCCGGACCGTTCGGCCAGAGCGATCGTTTCCAGGGTTTCACTGAGGGTGCCAATCTGATTTAGCTTGATCAGAATTGAATTGGCTATTGCATCATCAAGGCCTCTTTTCAATCGCTTCGGGTTTGTAACAAAAAGATCGTCGCCAATTAACTTGATCCGCTCACCCATAGCTTCGGTCAGGGTTTTCCAGCCAGGCCAATCCTCCTCGTCAAGACCATCTTCGATACTGATTAGCGGGAACCGATCGACCAGACCCTGGTAATATTCAATGATCTGCTCCGCCGTATCTGCTTTTCCTTCAAAATGATAGAGACCATCCCGGTAAAATTCGCTGGCTGCAACATCAAGAGCAAGGTAGATATCCTCTCCCGGGACAAACCCGGCTTTTTCTATAGCTTCCATAATCAATACCAGGGCAGCTTCATTCGATTCGAGGTTCGGCGCAAAACCACCCTCATCACCAACATTTGTGTTTAGACTCCGAGCCTGCAATATTTTTCGCAGCTGGTGGAATACTTCGGTTCCCATTCTTAAAGCCCGGCAAAATGAATCTGCGCCCAGCGGAACAATCATGAATTCCTGAATATCCATATTGTTATCGGCGTGCTCTCCACCGTTAAGGATATTCATGAAAGGTACGGGCAGCAGCGAGGCTTTCAAACCTCCGATATACTGGTATAAAGGCAAACCGAGCATGTTGGCGGCAGCCCTGGCCAGGGCCAGGGAGATACCGAGTATTGCATTAGCCCCCAGGCGCGATTTGTTGCTTGTATCATCAAGCTCGAGCATTAATAGATCCAGGTTTTTTTGTTCAAGAACACTTAGCCCGCAAAGTTCCGGAGCGAGGACTTCATTGACATGCCTCACGGCTGTGAGCACCCCCTTGCCCCCATAGCGCTTCTCGTCACCATCGCGTATTTCAACCGCTTCAAAAGCACCGGTTGAAGCACCTGAAGGAACAGACGCCCGTCCTGCCCAACCACCTTTTAGATCGACATCAACTTCTAAGGTAGGATTACCGCGGGAATCAAGAATTTCCCTGGCCTGAATTTTTTCAATGGCTTCTTCCATACCGATCACACTCCTCTCAGGATCCTTTAATCATACTCTGCCCCGTCATTTCAGGTGGAACTGCGATGGCGGCAAGGTCAAGGATAGTCGGGGCAATATCGGCCAGTATGCCCCTATCGCGCAGTTTATACTTCTCCGGTCCGATCAGGATAAAGGGAACAGGGTTTGCACTGTGAGCTGTCAGGGTTTCGCCTTTGCGATCAAGCATCTTTTCGGCATTGCCATGATCGGCACAGATCAACAGATAGCAGTTCCTGGCCAAAATCTCCTCCTCAATCCTGCCGATGCAACTGTCAACCACTTCAATCGCTTTGATGGCTGCTTTAATGATTCCGGAATGGCCAACCATATCAGCATTGGCAAAGTTTGCAACAATCAACGGATGCTGTTCCTGCTTAAGCGTGTCAATAATACGATCGGTTACCTCGTAAGCGCTCATCTCAGGTTGCAGATCATAGGTTGCCACCTGTGGTGATGGAACCAGGAGCCTGTCTTCGCCGGCAAAGGGTTTTTCCCTTCCGCCGTTTAGAAAAAAAGTAACATGGGCATATTTTTCAGTTTCAGCTATCCGCATCTGGGCAATGCCGCTATCCGCATAAACTTCTCCCAGCGTAGCCTCCAGATCGTCTATGGTAAAGGCTACCGGCAGCGGCAAGTCACGATCATACTCGGTCATGGTAACATAATAAGGCCTTGGAGGGTTCGCACCGCGCTTAAAGTGAGAAAAGGTTTCTTCGACAAGAGCGCGGGTGATCTGACGGGCCCGGTCAGGCCTGAAATTAAAGAAAATGATACTGTCCTCAGATCGTATCTGTGCCAGCGGTTCTCCTTGCTGATCTATAATAACAGTTGGCTGAACAAATTCGTCTGCCTCACCCCGCTCATAGGCTTTCTCAAGAGCCTGCAACGGATCCTCAGCGCGCAGGCCTTCTCCAAGGGTGTAAGCCCGGTAAGCTCGCTCCACCCTGTCCCAGCGGCGATCCCGATCCATGGCGTAGTAACGACCACATATTGAAGATAGATAGCCATTGCGATGTTTTTTACTGCGCTCGACCAGCTTTTCAAGAAATGGCCTGGCACCATAGGGAATAGTGTCTCTACCATCAAGAATGGCATGTACAAAAACAGACCTGACCTTTTCACGGTGAGCCATCTCCAACAGGGCCAACAGGTGCTCAAAATGGCTGTGAACTCCACCATCAGAAACCAACCCCATCAGATGAAGAGAACTGTCATTGTTTTTAGCCTTCTCCATCGCCCCAAGCAGGACCGGGTTCTCAAAAAATTCACCGGTTTCGATGCACTGACCTATCCTGGTCAGTTCCTGGTAGACAATTCTACCGGCCCCAATGTTCAGGTGGCCAACTTCAGAATTGCCCATTTGCCCGGGCGGCAGACCAACAGCCTCTCCGGAAGCATCAAGAAGGGCCCAGGGATAGTGCCGGTAAAACCTGTCCATATGTGGTGTCTTAGCGGCCAGAATGGCATTACCATCAGTTCTGTCACTGTAGCCCCACCCGTCTAGAATCAGGAGGAGAATTTCTTTCAATGCTAAACCGCCTTTCCAGCCGCCTCTAAGAGAGCTCTAAACGAAGATGCTTCAAGACTGGCCCCACCAACCAAAGCTCCATCTACCGTAGGCCTGGAAACAAACGATCCTATATTACCGGCTTTTACGCTACCTCCATACTGGACACGCAGGCCGGCAGCAGCAGCTTCGCCCAGCTTGTCTATGAAGTAACGGTGAATCAGGCCTGCTGCTTTTTCAGCGTCAAGGTCGGAAGCAGCTTTGCCACTGCCTATAGCCCAGATCGGTTCATATGCAACTACCAGCTCATTTATGCTTTCCGGGCTCAGGCCGGCCAGGGCTCCCTTAAGCTGAGCTTCTATAACTGCATCTGTCATGCCCCTGTCTCGCTCTTCCTCCGTTTCACCAACACATAAAATTGGTTTCAGGCCTTTACTCAGGGCAGCCGCAACCTTTAGCTTGATCATATGGTCATCTTCTCCTAAGAGCTGTCGCCTTTCCGAATGACCAATAATTACGTATTCTACACCATGTTCAATCAACATTGATGCAGCTATCTCTCCGGTATAAGCCCCATTGTCCTCATAATGCATATTCTGGGCTCCGATTTTAAGCGAACTGCCCTGCAATGAAGCTGCAACTGCCGCCAAAGCAGTAAAGGGTGGGCAGACAACTACTTCCAGGTCTGAAAAAGAATCTTCACCCTGCTTTAGCGCACCACAAAAGGCGGCTGCTTCAGAAGCGGTTTTATGCATTTTCCAGTTTGCTGCAATAATTAATGACATTTATATCTCCTCTCCAAAATCATAACTTACCATTGTTTTTGCATGATGCCCTTACCCCGGGTTTTAAAGTTTAAATTTTACTGTTTATTCTGCAAGACCGAGATTCCGGGCAGCTCTTTGCCTTCCCAGAACTCCAGGGTAGCGCCTCCGCCGGTAGAGACGAAACTGATCTTTTCAAGCAGGTTTAAACTCTTCAGGGCCGCTACAAGATCACCGCCACCCACGACAGAGTAAGCCTCACTAGCGGCTATGGCTTCAGCTATCCCGGCAGTCCCGCGATCATAGGGAGGCACTTCAAAGACGCCCATTGGCCCATTCCAGACGATCATTTCTGACCTGCCGATTATTTCTGCGTAACGGGCCACAGTTTTCGGTCCTATATCTACTGCTTTCCAGTCATCAGTAATTTCTTCCGGAGCTACAATCTTAAAGCTGCTGCCGGGTTCCAGCTCCCTGGTTACGACTAAATCCAAGGGCAGGCAGAGTTGGCAACGGCCCTTTTCACTCGCAGCTATTAATTCGGCCGCCACTGCCACGAGCTCTTTTTCATAGAAGGAAGCTCCCAGATTATTCCCTGCGGCCGCTAAAAAGGTGTTGGCCATACCGCCCCCGACAAGCAGCGTATCGGCAATGGACAAAAAACGGCGGATAACACTTATTTTATCCGAAACCTTGGCACCGCCGAGCATTGCTGTCATCGGTCGCCCCGGCTCATCAAGGCAGCGGGACAGGGATTCAATCTCTTTTTTCATCAACAGGCCGGCAACTGCAGGAATATAGTCTGCAACACCAACCGTAGAAGCATGTGCACGGTGAGCGGTGCCAAAAGCATCATTGACAAAGAGGTCAAAAGGTGCAGCCATTAAACGGGCAAAGTCGGGATCATTTTTCTCTTCTCCCTTTTCAAAACGCAAATTTTCCAGGAGGATAATTTCTCCCTCTTTCATGGTTTTAACAGCTTTCTCAACATCCGGACCAATGACCTGATCTAACTTATGAACAGGCCTGTCAATCAGATCGGAGAGCCTTTCGGCAACCGGATTCATTTTTAACTCAGCAACAATTTCTCCTTTAGGCCTGCCAAGGTGCGAGGCGATTGCCAGACAGGCCTTTCGGGCCAATAAATAGTTAATGGTCGGTAAAGCAGCCCGAATACGGCTGTCATCCCGCACTTTATCTTCAATTAGCGGCACATTGAAATCAACCCTGACCAGAGCTCTCTTACCGCTAACTTTAATATCTTCGATGCTGACTTTGTTCAACAAAGCTGATCACCAGCCTTTCTTCAATTATGCCGACGCTTGTATGAAGCAGGAATTGATATCTCTTCACGGTACTTGGCCACAGTGCGTCTGGAAATATTAATACCCCTGACCTGAAGCAATTCTGCGAGCCGTTGATCACTTAGTGGTTTAAATTGATCCTCAGCAGCAACAAGCTCGCCAATATAAGACTTGATACTGTGAGAAGAGAAATCGGTGCCTCTGCTACCGCTCAAACCGCTGGAGAAGAAAAATTTAAGGGGAAATAAGCCCCTTGATGTTTGAATATATTTGTTTGCTGTTGCTCTGCTAACAGTTGACTCGTGGACTCCAACCCTTACGGCGACTTCTTTTAAAGTCAGGGGTTTGAGCTGTTTAATGCCATGGTCAAGAAAAGGTCTTTGAATATCAATTATCTCCTGGGAAACCCTGAACAGAGTCATCCGCCTCTGTTCGATGCTGCGAATTAGCCAGTATGCCTTTTCAATTTTGTTCCTAATAAATGAGGACAGTTGCTCATCGGTTCCCTCGCTTTTGAGGATTTTCTGATAAAAAGGGCTAATCGTCAGCTGTGGAACGGCGCTGTCATTACCAACAATTACATATTGATTGTCAACCTTTTCAACGATTACATCAGGAACAATGTAGCGGGTTTCTTCTCCAGCTCCAAAAATAGATCCGGGCTTCGGGTTTAAGGTGCGTATGAGTTCAACCGCTTCTTCAACCACTTCTTCACTACAGCTGAGACGGGAAGCTATATAGCGAAAGCGACAGTCTGCAGCAGCTGGAAGATAATGCCTGATAATTTCCAGAGCCAGCTGCGGCGGTTGGTCAAGTTTTTTAAGCTGCAACAGCAGGCATTCCTGCAGATTTCGACAGCCTATACCGGAAGGCTCCAGCTTTTGAATAATCGCCAGAGCTTCTTCCAGCTCTTCAAGATCTGCTCCAAGGACAGCAGCAAGCTCTTCAAGTTCTCCCTGCAGGTAGCCATTATGATCTAGATTGCCGGCCAGGTAAGCAGCAATGCTGTACTGACGGTCATTAAGGGGCATCATCCGCAGCTGGCCAAGCAAATCTTCAAGCATGGTTCCGGCAATGCCGGCACAGTCTTCTACAGTCGGTTGATAGTCGGGGATTTCCCGCATTTTATTGCCCGGGTAGTAATTACTCTCTAGATCGTAGTCTCGAAAATAATCTTCCCAGGAAAACTTGTCATCAGAAGTCTTCACTTCCGGCGGTTCAGATAGTGGCTCATTCTCATCGGGCTTATCTTCTCCCCTGGCTTCCTGGATTTCCAGGACCGGATTATTTAAAAGCTCCTCCTGGATATGATCCTGTAATTCAAGCGCAGAGTACTGCAGCAATGTAATGGCCAGCTTGAGCTCTGGTGTAATGATCAGCTTTTGCGACTGTTCCAGCTTGAGGTTATAGTCTAAGCGCATTATAGAAGCTCCTTCAATACATATATTACCAGCAAGTGCGCCAAAGCTCTGGCTCCCTTTAATTATATTTTCGCCATCTTTGAATCATATCCTGCCTTTTTGTTCGTGACTGGCATGCTTTTTGCTTATTGATGCATGATTTCTATCCAGGAGAGCGGAGAGCTGACGATAGCGATGATTCATGCCTGATTTGCTGACCGGCGGGGAAAGCATTTCACCAAGCTCTTTCAAAGAGGCTTCGGGAAAGCTCCTGCGCACCAGCGCTGCTTCCCGCAAGGCAGGGGAAAGGTTGTTGAGGCCTATGCTACTGTCTATCCTGTCAATCAGATCCAGCTGCTGGCGGGCGGAGGTGACCACTTTTTCCAGATTAGCAGTTTCACAATTTACCAGGCGGTTAACCCGGTTACGCACACTTTTTACTACACGTATACTTTCCAATTGTAAAAGCATACTCCCAGCTCCGATAATTCTCAAAAAGTCAGCAACTGATTCTGCATCTTTAAAGTAGATAAAGTAACTGCCACCTCTTCTTCGCAATAACGGGGTGAGGTTAAAGCGACTGAGGGTATCATGATAGACCTGGGCATCTTCAGCGTTACCGCAATTTATTTCAAGGTGATAGCCTGATCGCCTGGAGATACTGATACTGCCTCCGGCCAAAAAGGCGCCCCGCAAAAATGTTTTCTGGCAGCACTTTCTTCGCGGAACGGTAGAAACCCGCCGCTCGAAACTGATCAGGTGCCCCGCTTCTTTCATATCGAGATAAACCAGCAGAGCATCGACCTGTTCACGCCCCTTTACCGTAACGAGAAAATAACTTTTCCTGAGCCGCTTTTCCTGTTGTCTGACAATCGTGGGAGACTCTATTCCGGCATGCCTTAGCAGGCTAAACAAACGGCGAGCAACTGCAATATCGTCAACATTAATATTTAAGACATGAGTTTTTTGCCTGATTGTATAGTAACCGTGCCGGAGAAGAAGGGCTTTTAGTTCCCAGGAACGGCAACAGGTTAAGGCATCATCCAGGCGACATAATTCCTGCTTGACCTGTCTGGTAAGAGACAATCCCGGCTCCTCCCTTAATGTTTATCAATATCACGATGCGCAACGGTAATATTAAAGCGGGAGCCAAAAACACTGCCCAGTTCATCCGCCATCACAACAGAGCGGTGTTTCCCTCCGGTGCAACCAATTGCTATAACCAGGCTGGTTTTACCTTCCTTTATATAAAAGGGAATCGAAAATTCCAGCATATCTTTTAGCATCTGAAAATACTTGCTGCTTTCTGCCCAGCGCCAGAGATATTCCTTGACCTGTTCATCTTCGCCGGTCAGAGGTTTGAGGTGATCGACATAATGCGGGTTTGGCAAAAAGCGAACGTCGTAAACCAGATCTGCATCAACTGGCAGGCCAAACTTAAAGCCAAAGGAAATGATCTGGATTTGCATATTCTTTTCCCGTTGTTCCGGCTCATAGAGGTCGACAATTCTCGCTTTCAACTCCCATGGCTTCAGCGTTGAGGTATCTATTTCCTTGTCAGCTTTGCCCCTTAGCTCACTTAACGCTTCCCGTTCCTTTTTGATGGCCAAAGGCAGGCTAAGATTACCAAGGGGATGACGCCGCCGGGTCTCTTTATAACGTCTGACCAGAATCTCATCACTGGCATTAAGAAATAAGATCTCATAGTCTATATTTGAATCCTGCAATTCTTTAAGAGCTTCAAAAAGATCTTCAAAAAAAGCTGCCCCGCGCATATCGCAAACAAGAGCTACTTTCCTGTTCTCAGATTGCATGAAAAGTTCTGTAAACTTAGGAATCAAGGTCGGAGGCATATTGTCCACGCAATAATAGCCGAGATCTTCAAAGCAGTTGAGGGTATGACTTTTCCCAGCTCCGGAAAGCCCGGTAATTATAACAATGCGCATGGCTTCATTATCGCTCACGATCATTAACCTTCTTTCTGCCATATTCTAAGGTGAATTATAGGGGCTAACAACGAAGTTAAATCATGACTTGGCACCATCCAAAACATACTTTTCTATAACTTCTGCCACACCATCTTCACTGTTTGAAGAAGTAATCAGATCGGCAATGGCCAGCAGTTCAGAGCGGGCATTAGCGACAGCCACACCCAGCCCTGCATAAGCAAGCATATCGAGGTCATTATGGCCATCCCCAAAGGCAATAATTTCTTCCGGCCTGATTCCTTCTTGATCGGCCAGCCAACGCAAGGTATGGCCCTTCGTCGCCTTCTCTTCAGTTATCTCCAGAAAATATGGACGCGATTGCAGAATGGAAAGTTTCTTGCCGAAAGCTTTTCTCAGCTTTAGCTCAATATTATCGATGTCTCCGTCCCAGCGAATAATGCTAATCTTGGTCGGACAGACTGGATTATTCTTCAAAAAGGAGCTAAGTCTGCCAACCGGCAGGGGATCAATTTTCGCCAGGGATTGATAGAAACGCGAATACTCATTTTCTTTGTTAATATAGAGATCGTCATCAACAAAAAGACTGACATGGCATTGCTGCTTTTCTGCCTCTTGAGCCACAGCAATAGCCAGATCATTATCAAGAGGCCGGTGGAGCATAATTCTTTTGCTCAATGCAGTTTTAACCAGGGCCCCATGGTAATTAATAAGGGGGCAGTCACCATTGAGCCCAATTTCCTCCAAATAGGTGACGCTGGTTTTGAACATCCGGCCCGTGGCAATAACGAATCTTACTCCAAGCTCAACCGCTTTTTTAATGGCCTTGCGGTTACGCTCAGATATCTGCTGGTTTTCATTAAGTAGGGTGTCATCCAGGTCTGCGGCAATCAGGCGGTAACGCATTGTGAATTCCTTTCATTCTATCAATCCAAGAAACTACTCTTTATTTAGATACTGCCTGATTAACAGTATACCATACCGCTAATCAGGCTAGTGCCCTGTCAATTAATTATATCCCCTTTTTTACTTGTAGTTTTTGCAAGCCGCCGCTCTCAGATCTCTCACCTGGGGATGCCATGGCACTATCTATTCTGAGGCGCTTTTACGTTCAAATATTGAACAATAAGATCGGCCAGAGATGCATTGATGCCGTCAACTTCCTGAAGCTGCTCAGCAGTTGCCTCCTTGATCTTAT
>CAZVLE010000056.1:0-55497 GCA_964627855.1 uncultured Syntrophomonadaceae bacterium
TGTTAAACAAAAACTCAATTTTTAATGCTTTGCGAAAGGAAAAATCAATGATCAATAGGCTTGAAAAGTTTGTCCAGGGCCTGACCTGGCGAACTGCGCAGGTAGCCCAGGCAGCAATGGTTTTCGTCATGCTTGTGATTGTCGCCAATATACTTCTGCGTATACCCTGGAAGCCGATCGGCGGAACAGTGGAAATTGTAGAGATGGGCGGGGCGGTTTTACTGGCCCTTGGCGTAGCTTACACCGCTATTATGAAAGGCCATATCATGGTCGGTGTCCTGGTAGAGCGCTTTTCACCAAGGCTCAGGGGCATAAATGATATTATCGTTAACATTATAGCCCTGTTCTTTTCGTATCTGCTGGCCCGGGAACTGTTCTTTTATGCCTTTAGTATGATGGAAAGGGGCTATGTTACAGGACACCTCAGGCTACCCGTTGCTCCCTCTATTTTCATGGTTGCCTTTGGTTTCGTCATGCTGGCACTGGTCCTTTTACTGGATCTAATCTACGCAGTAATTCTTGCAGTCAAGGGAAGTGAAACTGGATGACCCCTGTACAAATTGGCCTCCTCTCAATCGTCTTGATCTTTATCCTGCTCTTTGCCCGCATGCCGGTTGCCTATGTAATGCTGGTGGTTGGGATGTCCGGTTTTGCCATTATTAGAACTCCTGATGCTATGTTTTCCGTCGCCTCACAAACTATCTACAATACTTTTGCCTCATATTCTTTGCTGGTAATTCCCATGTTCGTCTGGATGGGCTACATCGCTTTCTATTCCGGCTTGAGTTCGCGTATTTACGATGCCGCTTATAAAGTAATGGGCGGTCTGCAGGCGGGTCTCTCACTGGCCACGATCATGGCCTGCGCTGCCTTCGGGGCTATCTGCGGTTCTACCACGGCAACTGCGGCAACCATGAGCACTGTTGCCCTGCCTGAATTTAAGAAATACCATTACCTTCGCTCTCATGCCACGGCAACAATTGCTGCAGCAGCAATCCTGGGGGTAATGATTCCTCCCAGTGTCATTTTCATCCTTTACGGCATATCAGCCCAGGAGTCAATCCGCAAACTCTTCTTAGCCGGTATTTTCCCGGGGCTTCTCCTGACAGGGTTGTTTATGCTTGCCGCTTACCTTCAGGCAGTCCGCAACCCCGATCTGGCACCGTCCGGACCACAGGTGCCCTGGGGCGAAAAAATCAGGGCGGTCTTAAGCGGGGGGGTTGAGGTCATCATCATATTTATCGCCGTGATGGGCGGCCTCTTCGCCGGAATCTTTACACCGACAGAAGCAGGGGCAGTAGGAGCTTTTTCAACGCTTGTTGTTGCCCTGGTAAGGCGTAAACTGAGTTGGAGAAATTTTCTCAGGTCGCTGGCCGATTCTGTGCGAATTTCAGCGATGATCATGTTCCTCGTAGCAGCAGCTTCTATCTACGGCCGTTTTCTGGCCGTAACCGGATTACCCACCGGCCTGGCCACCTGGGCAGTTCAGCTACCGCTGCCTCCCGTTGCTATTCTGGCAATAGTCCTCTTTATTTACCTGATTCTCGGTTTTTTCATTGATGCCCTGGCCCTGATTCTTCTAACAGTACCAATATTCTACCCGGTTGCTGTTGAAATTGGTTATGATCCAATCTGGTTTGGCGTCATTATTGTGCTTGCTCTCGGGATGGGAGTAATAACTCCCCCGGTAGGAGCCAATGTTTATGTTGTCGCCGGTGTAGACCAGGAGACGCCGGTCATGGAAATATTCCGCGGTGTAGGCTGGTATTTGCTGGCAATTATTGCCTGCATTATCTTCTTGATCATTTTTCCCCAGATTGCCCTTTATTTGCCCGATTTATTAAAGTAGCTCCTCTTTGAAATCAGCTCAGCAGGCAAGACCCGTTTTCTGGCCGCTAATAAAGCTATCATGGGATATTAAAGCAGCCTCTCCTTTGACACAAAGCAAAACGCTTGACGAGAACCTTTCAATAATATAATATTTTGGAAAATCGTTCTATGCAGCTCAAACGACAAGGGCAAAGTTGCTGAAAAGCAGCGGCGCAAAGCCACAGGATCTAAGGTTCAAAAAGAGCTATGATAGCCTGGCTGCCGAAAAGAGTTTTTTTATTTGCCAGCATGTTTTCAAGCGGTTAAAAGAAAAGGGGAAATGAAAATGCGAAAATATCTGTTATTGCTAAACTGCCTCGCTCTTTTGGTAATCCTTTCTCTGACAAGCGGGTGCGCTAAAGACGATCACCTGCCTGCTGTCAGCCTCTCCTCTCCCGGCGACGGCAGCATGGTTGATTCGCTAATGCCGACCCTGATCTGGGGTGGTCCAGCCGATGCTTCCTACCGGTTACTCGTTGCTACTGACAGTAATTTTCAGAATCTGGCTCTCGATGCAAGCAACCTCGTTGAAACCAGCTACACCATTCCGGAAGATAAGCTGGAAGAAGGCAGGAGCTATTTTTGGAAAGTACTTGCCATAGCCGATGATAGCGGAACATGGTCGGCACCATGGGAATTTCGCACCCCGGGCACAGATGAACCTACCGGCTTTGGAAGCCTCAAGGTAAACGCTGCCCTAGATGGGGTTCTCTGGGACGGCAATGTCAACTTCCAGATCAGCGGACCCTTTGCCGGCGTAGAAGAGTCTGTGCCAATCAGTCATGAAGACGTGCCTGCCGGTTTATATACCATAACTTATAACAGTGGGGGTCCGGCCAATACCCTTCTTACAGCTATTGAGCCGGCACCGGCTCTGGAATTGAACGATGGAGAAGCGTTAGATTTTCTTCTTCATTTTCACTCTAACACCACAGCCGCTATTAAAATAAACGCTACCCTCGATGGGCAACCATGGTCCGGGGAATTACGCTACAAGATTTCCGGACCCTTTAAAGACGCCGACTATATTGTGCCCCAAACAATCAGTAATTTACCCGCAGGCCAGTATACCCTATCTTACCGGGATGGAGGTCCGGAAGGGGCAGCACTACAAAGTATATCGCCTTCATCAGTGCAAAAGGTAACTATTGGTGAAGTGATAACTTTTACTTTTAACTTTTCTTCAAGCGAGCAATCTGAGCTGCTTGTCAATGCCAAGCTAAACGGCGCCACTTGGACCGGGCCTGTAGAGTTTTCTATTCAAGGGCCTGTTTCGGGCACCTATAAAAACATGCCCCTTGATCTAAAAGATATTCCTCCCGGGAAATATACTATCAGCTACAAATCCGGCGGCCCGGCAGGGGCAAAACTGAGAAACATCTCTCCCTCTGAAACGATCGAAATAGGAAAGGGCCGTTCGGGAAGTTTTGTCTTAAACTTTTCAACCGGAGAAGAAGCAGCAGGTACTGTAGAGGTAAAAGCAACCCTGAACGGGACGGCATGGTCAGGGCCCCTGAACTTCAAAGTTCTCGGTCCGTTAGAATTCAGCGATCACCAGGTCCCCCGCACCTATAAAGAGTTACCCCTCGGAGAATACACGATATCTTTTAAGGGCGGCGGCCCACAAAATGCCTCGCTGGCCAGCATCACACCAGCGCCAACTCAGCAGCTTAAAAAAGATCAGACTCTAGTCTACTACCTCAACTTTGTAGAAAACACCAGTAAAGGGAAAATAACCGTCAAAGCAACCCTTGACGGTCAGCCATGGGAAACAGCGATGGGGTCGGGGACAATCAGCTACTCCTTGAGCGGTCCTGCCTACGATGCTCACAATGCCATTCCGGGCTCATTTGACAAAATGCCACCCGGTGTTTATACCCTTAACCTGAATTCCGGTGGTCCGATCGGCGCTGTTCTGACCGGAATTTCTCCAGCACCAACGATGACACTTGAATCAGGCGGCTCCACAACTTTTACTCTTAACTTCAGCGAACAGGCCAAGGGTAATGTATCGGTTGTAGCCACCATCGATGATGAACCCTGGTCAGGTCAGGTTAATTACATATTGCAGGGACCCTATGTAGAATCAGGCAGTTCCGTACCGGCCAGTTTTAGCAATGCTCCACCGGGCCAGTATTCAGTACAATACGATTCAGGTGGACCGCCGCAGTGTAAATACATTGGCATTTCGCCATCATCGAAGAACCTGACCCCGGGTGGTTCGGTTCAGTTTACCATTAAATTTAAATTCCAGAGTGGAATTTTACCGGATCCTGAACCAATGCCCGGGCCAATTCCCGAACCGGAACCAGAACCGATACCCGGACCCCTGCTAGATTAAATGGCAGGTGGCGCTCTTTCAGGGAAAGGGCTAACGATTTATGCTAGACATTTTTACCGGCAATGATTGTTTTTAAGGCAGAAAGCCACCGGCTGAAAAAATAACCCTTCGGCCTGTGGCTTTTTCTGTGCTATAATAACGGCAAGTTTTCACTAAATCAGTGACCGCAGGGGCCAAGAACAATGAAACCTTTAAAAGAATTACTTTACCCGGAAAAAAAGGCCGGTTACTTTGACAAAACCGAATCCCGCTACTTCCGGGTAGCCGATTACACCAAATGGCTGCTCTTTAGAATCTTGGCCCTGGCGGTAGTATGGATCTTGATTCTTATCCCTTTGATCGTTTATTTCATGCGCGTTTTTGAGGGAAGGGAAATATCTGCCGGGCAGGCAGCAGTTTTTATCGTTCAGACCCTGACAACAACCGGCTATGGAGAACTACTGCCCTTTCATTCATTCCCGATGGTTATTCTGTCAATACTTCTGATGATATCGGGTGTTTTCCTCATTTTCATGACCGCCGGTACATTGATGGCATCACTGGTTGAAAGCCGGGTTACTCCACGCGCTCCAACCTCTACCAGTCTGAAAGATCATGTAGTTTTTACCTCTTTCAATGAAATAGTAGCCCGAACAATAGTTTTGCTGGAATACCACCGGCTTCCCTATGTTGTTGCTACGCCTGAACAACCCGAAGCCGTAGAATTAATGCGGGCCGGTATCAACTGCATATGCGCAGATCCCAGGTATGATATGGGTCTGAAAAAGCTAAACTCTTCAGCAGCCAAACTGATCGTGGCAACCAACCAGGACACGGATAATATTAACATTACCCTGGGTGTCTCGACATCTTCTGATACACCGATCCTGGCCATGATGGAGAATGAAAAAAGAGCAGAACTTGCCAGCGCCGCCGGAGCTCATCATGTCGTAGCGCTGGAAGAGACCCTCGGCAAACAGCTTGTCGACTGGATCTGTGCCGACGCCAGCCCGACCCGTTTTCTTGAATTGCTGAAAGTAGAAGTCTCACCGGATATAATCGCTCAGCTCAAGCCAAGCATAATTCACGTTGGTTTCAACAGCGAGTTTTGCGGCAAAACTATCGGTGATGCAAGGCTTCGCTCTGAAACCGGCGCAACGGTAATTGCCGTTTGGAATGAAGACGGCACCATATCAACTCCTCTTGCCACCACCATAATAAACGAATCAACCTTGCTTGTTCTCGGACCGAGCGATAATGTCGATCGCCTGGCCGAGCTGATGGGCGGGCCGGGCCCGGGTGAGCATGTTGTGCTGATTGGCGCCGGTAGAGTGGGACAAGAGGCAGGCAAAAGGTTAAACAACAGTGGCATTAAACCCTGCGTTGTTGATATTGCCCAGCGGCCGCTTTACTTTAAGGGTGAATTAATTGTCGGGGATGCAACTAAACCGCATATTCTGCATGCAGTGGAAATAGAAAGGGCCAATACACTCATAGTCACCATTAACGACGACAGCCTGAATATCTTTACTGTCCTGGCCAGCCGTTATCTTAACCCCGCTATTGATGTAATGGCCAGGGCTGTGCATGTTGATGCTGTAGATCGGCTCCACCAGGCCGGGGCCAATCACGTTCTTTCAGAGTCTATTTTGGGTTTCCAGCTGCTGCAGATCGCCATGGTTGAAATGGGCGTCTTACCAAAGGTTCCCGATTATGTGGTCCGTGAGGTATTCTGGCAGGGAGAGTCGATCACTATCGGTAAACTGACCCAGGAGCATGCCGCCAAATTCAAAATAATTTGTGCTGTAAAAAATGAAACAGCCATGAGACCAACCCTTAATTATACTTTGAGCAGGGGAGACCGCCTGGTCGTTTTAGGCCCGCCGGCTAATATAGATCATATCTTTAACCACGTAGAAGCCGTGCCTGCGTCTGATTAGAGAGGTTGCCCCTGGCTACAGAAAGGCTAACCCATAAATTCATCGTTATAGGTAGTCTTCCCGTACCGGTGAAAAAACTTCGATCAGGGTAGTATCTTCGACAACCTCTGCTCCATGTTCTACACCGGCCTTAATCGACCAACTATCCCCGGTCTTAACCTCATGCTTTTCTCCGGCAATGTCAAAAACAAGGTTGCCCGCTAAGAGGTAGCCTGTTTGTTCATAGGGATGGGAATGCAGGGGTAGCAGCGTCCCCTGATCCAGCTTAAACTTACATAATACTGTTTTATCACCATGCACCAGCGTTTTTCTTCTTATCCCTGCAGTCATCGTGACATAATCGCCTTCAGGTTGCTTGAATAATCTGTAGTGACTCAATGATACGGCCTCCTTTAATCATCCGGGTAGCTGATGTGATTTGGGAGAACTGTCAATGCCTTATTTCGACACTTATACAGTTTTACCTTTCAAATGTTATTAATACTCCCTGCGGTTTAAGAAGGATGGTAAAATATAAGAAGGAGGTGCCCGGGCAGATGAAAGCCATTGATCTTGAAATCGATGAAGTAAAAAAGAAAATTGCAGATGTAAAAAAGCGCTGGCCCTTTCACTCTCCCAAACCGGCTCTTTTTCAGGAGCTGGAAAACCTTGAGCTTGAGTTGGAGAGGCTTACAAAGCTGAAAGAGAAACAAGCCACCAGCTCTGCCGGAGAATAATAGCCCAATCTGAATGGCAGCTAGTGCCCTGACAACTTTTTTTGGGTATAAACTTGGTAGTTATTGCAACAACTATTTGCCTCTATCCGTTTTTTTAAGCCGCAAGTGAACATAAAACGAGCCGTTAGGAATTTTAGGCGAGTCATGAGCTTAAGCCGGGTCTCGGACCTCAGGAATTAAATATTTCCGCTTCAGTTTTCCTGAGGTCCGGGCCGGGGCCTGCAGACTAAGTGTCAAATGTCGAGGTTGCCCCGGGAAGCTTGCAGAAGAGCCGTGACAATTCCAGGCGAGCGATCTGAGAGCGGCGGCTTGCAAAAACTACAAGTAAAAAAGGGGATATAATTTATTGACAGGGCACTATCATTCAAAACTTAAGCTTTATCATCTTAATGCCACAAGGAGGATTTCACTGATGGCCCAGGTAGCACTGAATACCGCAGCTCCAAATTTTACCCTGACTGACTTTCAGGGGAACCCAGTCAGCCTTACAGATTTTAAGCATGAAAAACATGTTTTGCTGGTTCTGAACCGGGGCTTTAACTGACACTTCTGCCAGAAACACCTGGCGCAGTTGCGCCGGGACTACGATCGTTTTGCAGAACATAACACAGTTATTATTTCTGTGGGCCCTGAAAATGCCAGTGAATTTGAAGAATACTGGATAAAAAATGACCTGCCCTTCATCGGCCTGCCCGATGAAAATCATACAGTTCTGAAACGTTACGGGCAGGAAGTGAAACTCTTCAAACTCGGCCGCCAGCCGGCCCAGATGATCATCGACAAAGAGGGCTTGCTTCGTTATGTTCACTACGGGCACTCAATGAATGATATACCAAGTAACGCAGAGATGCTGAAGCTGCTGGAGAGTCTCTAAGCCTATCTTAACTGATCCAGATAATAGCTTTTCTTTTCATCTCACAGGAACCTTTGCTGCTGCAAGTTTTCATTTTTTAGTTAATTAAGAAGGAATATCCTTTTTGCCAGCGAATGATAGACATTAACGGGAAATAATAACGATCAAACCCGGGGAGGGGGGATTATCTTGAAACCCAAGGTAGTTGTAATCCTGATTTTATTGATTCTTTTCTTGATAATACTCGTTCAGAATACACACGTGGTCGACCTGAACCTGTTATTCTGGACCATATCAATGTCCCAGATTATCCTCATTGCTTTCGTCTTGCTGGGGGGGTTCGTAATAGGTTACCTGACAGCAAAACTAACGGCCAGAAGCAATTGACAGGACAAATATTAATACTCACCATAAAACCTGGTGAAACAGGCTTTGCTTACAGATTAAAATAAAGAACGAAGTGGTACTTCTTGCTGTCACAGCAAAACAATAGTTTGCTAAAAATCATAGTAGTTCTCACCTATCCTGACATAGTTGTCGTTAACGGCCTCGCTACAGCCCTGCCCATCAACGGCCAAATGACAGAAGAGGTTTCAGATTCTTTCCCCAACCTCTTTGCACCGGCCGGCCAGTATTCGGCCGTAATCGGTACAGTTATCATTGCCATTGTTATCCTGGCTGTAGCAGAAGCTTACCTGTTGTTCTTCTCCGGCAATAAAGCGACGCCTTGAAGTAGGCAGTCGGTTAACCCCGGTTAAAATCTTTTAAGCGTTGAACAATCCCTCGAGGTATGCAAAATGGAGCAAAAAGTTCAGGAAGAAAGAATCAGAAAGTTAAACAGCAAGGCTTTGCATAAAGGACCCATAGTTTACTGGATGAGCCGTGACCAGAGAGTTAATGACAACTGGGCCCTTCTCTATGCCCGTGAGTTGGCCCTGGCAAGGAAAGTGCCCCTTGTTGTCCTTTTCTGCCTTGTTCCGCAATTTTTAGGCGCTACCCTGCGCCACTACAGTTTTATGTTGACAGGATTGGCGGAGCTCGAAGCCAAGCTTGGCCAATTAAATATTAGTTTTTACCTCTTAACCGGTAGCCCCGAGAAGACAATACCTGTGTTTTGCAAAGAGATTTCAGCAGGAGCCCTGGTGAGCGATTTTTCTCCTCTGCGTATCAACCGAATGTGGAAAGATGCCCTCAAAAAATCCCTGGACAGTGTTTTTTACGAGGTTGATGCCCACAATATTGTTCCCTGCTGGGTTGCATCGCCAAAGCAGGAATATGCAGCCTATACTTTTCGTCCGAAGATAAAAAAACTGCTTCCCCGGTATCTTACCGACATACCGGAAATAAGCAAGCATCCCTTTAGCATGGCTGAAGAGGCGCCCCCCATCGACTGGCTTCATGCTGCTGATAGTTTAAAAATTGACAGGACTGTAAAAGAGGTTTCGGGGGTTAAAAGCGGTGAAAAGGCAGCCTGGGAGGCAATGCGCTTTTTTATTGAAAATAAGATCGCCCGGTATGAAGCACTCCGCAACGACCCGACCAGTGATGGCCAGTCAAACCTTTCGCCTTACCTCCATTTTGGCCAGTTAAGTGCCCAGCGCCTGGCCCTGCTGGCTGGAGAGGCTGAGGCGCCGGGGATCCGGACTGAGGCCTTCCTGGAAGAGCTGATTGTGCGGCGGGAACTTTCCGATAACTTCTGCTACTATAATGAAAACTACGACTCAGTGGAAGCATTCCCCCGCTGGGCCAGGGTAACCCTGACCGAACATGCTGACGATCCCCGGGAATATGTTTATAACCTTGAGGAATTTGAAAGGGCTGTAACCGACGACAGGCTCTGGAATGCCGCCCAGTCAGAAATGGTTGTGAAGGGTAAAATGCACGGCTATATGCGTATGTACTGGGCCAAAAAAATTCTCGAGTGGACAGAGTCACCCCAGCAGGCCATGGAGATCGCCATCTACCTTAATGACAAATACTCCCTGGACGGCCGCGACCCGAATGGCTATACCGGCATTGCCTGGAGCATTGGCGGAGTTCACGACAGGGCCTGGTTCGAACGGCCAATCTTTGGCAAAATTCGCTACATGAGCTATAAGGGCAGCAAATCAAAATTTGCCGTGGAAAAATATATTGAGAATAATCCTGCCGACTTTTGATCCTCCGATCAATTCCGGCTGTCCGGTATAGCAAGCAAAATAATTCCTGGGCTGCAAATAACACCAGCCCGACCTAAATACACTCATGGATGGCCACTTTTTAATCACCCTCATCAACAAAAAGAATACAATCTGAAGCATGCTTCATATTCCTGTAGAATTCATGAAAATCAATGCGGTAATTGAATTCATCCTTTTCTTTTTCCCGCTGACCCTTGATATCGAGATTGCGGATGATCAGTAGCTCTTCATTGATATTTGAGGCCTGTAAAAGCTTCATCCCTGAGGGTGCCCACACCCCGCTACCTCCCCAGAAATACTCGCGACTTTTTTTATGCCGGCCGACCCAGTTTGCCCCGAGACTCCAAACCTGATTGTAGGCTGCTTTCGAGGCATTCATCAAATCCCAGATGAAACCGTAGTAATGGTCGGTTCGCGTATTCATCATGGCGTATTCTCGAACAGACTGAGAATGCCATGCCGCCATCGTTATGATGGCATCAACCTCATCAATAAAAGCATACTGCCTGGGCAGCTCGACGAAACAGAGATCATAGCAGATCAAAAAACCAAAACGTCCCCACCTGGTGTCTATACTGAGGCGCTTGTCAGTGCCCTGCTTGAAAAAAGCCCTTTCGATGGGAGTCAAGAAAACCTTGGCATAAATATATTCTTCCTGGCGGTAGTCTATTAAAGGGTTGAGAATAAAATTACAGTTATAATAGCCACCGTTTTTTTCGCGGATATTATTATAAAAAATGTACTCAAGACCGCCCTCACCATCGGTCAGGCTGTCCCTGATATTTTTTAACCAGCCTTCCAGACGACCGTTTTCCCCTTCTGCCAGCAAATCCCAGACAGGAGCATTATCTTTTGTTTTCCAGATATAACCTGTCACGCTTAACTCCGGAAAAATCAGGATATTGACTCTTTTCTTATGGGCAATTTCAATAATCTGCTCCATTTTATGCAAGTTCTTCTCTATATTCGGCTCCCCGTAAATGTTGGCAATCAAAACTGACGGCGAAGACTCATCCTCTGAAAAAATTCTTTCCACGATCCTGAATTCCACTTCCCGATCCCTCCTGACCCAGATTACAATAAGTTGAAAAAAGTGTCAGACACAAAATTCAACTTATTAGGTGGGGTTTGCTTTCCTGGCATAACGTTTGAGGTAGATATAACGCATCAGCCAACACTCCAAAGGGTTGATTGGTTTGCCCCTGCCAAAAAGAATGGTTGCGATAAGGGCCTTGCAGTTCTTATCGACTATCATTGCCGCCGCTTCTGCATCACTACCGGTCGGCCCGCAACAAAGGGCACCGTTGCCCTTTAGAAGTAAAGCATTGCGGCCCCGCAGCTTCCGGGCGATAATCCTGGATAACCTGGCATGATCATTAAACAAGTACTCATCGATTAAAGGAGCCCTGGTACCTATAATCTGGGCAAAATCGTCCAGATAAGGTAAGAGCGGTTTACCGAGCCGGGAGACTGTAAGAACATCGGGGTTAAGGGTATGGTATAGCGCATTAAAATCCCGGTTTCTATTGTAAATTTCCCGGTGCAATGTCACAGCCGGCAGCAAGGATTGATCATAAGATGGCTTTTGCCGCGAATCTAAACTTACTTCAATACCGCTATTGCCCTCTAAGGAATAATAACCAGCAGGACAATCAGGGTAAAGGGTAAAGGAATAGCCGCTTCTGCTTTTTTTACTGTTACCTAAGAAATGATCACTGTCGCTATGCTGATTTCCCCCCTGAAGGCTGGTAATAAAAGCACTAAATTCTAAGCGATCAAAGTCCTCGCTTCCGCTCAACTCCAGGTAGCGCTGTTCGATATAAGCTGAACAAACTTCTTCCAGGGCTGAGGCGACAGCAAAGGCCTCCTGCATATCGTTGCCGAGACAGAGAGCCCCGTGGGAAACCATCAGGTAAGCCTTGCTGTCTGGCGCTGAAAGGGCTTCGGTGACATTATTGATTAACTTGCCTGTGCCCGATAGGCCGTAAGGAACAGAAACAACCCGCTTGCCAATAAGTGCGGCGCAAGCAGTTTCTTTAACCGGAATATCTAATTCCAGGGGGCTTACTGCCGAAGCGTAGGGCTGATGGGTGTGAATAATAAAATCAGCATCTTTACGCTTCCTGTAAATGGCCGCGTGAACCCCTTTTTCCGAGGAAGGCTCGACATCACCGTCATAACTCAGGTCTTCAAGCTTGACGGCAACAATCTCCTCCTCGGTGAGAGACTGATAAGCTCTGCCACTGGGCGTAATTAGAAACTGCTCTTCGCCAAACCGGCAGCTAACGTTACCCCAGGTGCGGGCGATCAATCCCTTCTCGACAAGCTGCCTGCCGGCAGCAATTACAGACTGTTTAGCTCTCTGAATATCCATAATCAATTTATCCCCTCCCCCAATAAGTTAAAAATAGGTGTCTGACATCTATTTTTAACTTATTGGGGATTGCCAGTTTTTGGTGGTGACGTTTTTGAAAATTTTATCGAAGCGGGAGAGGGCGTCGTCGATCATTTCTTCCGTGTAGGCTGCGCTGGTGTAGAGGCGGCTGCCAGCCAGGGTTACAATCCCTTCGGCCATGTAGGCTGCTCCCATGTGCTCCATCTCAGTCTTACGTGCCGAAGTTTCTTTTAAAACCCGGGGGATACGCCAGGGTTTAAGCCAGTTTATAGAAAAATGCATGGTCCCCACAGTTTCCAGGTGAACAATGGAACCCTGGTTGAAGGCGACGAAGGGCAGCCGGTATTTTTTGATCAGCTCCTGCAGTCCGGCGGTAATGCGGTCGCCCATCTGACCAGCCCTGCGGGAAGCATTTTGTTCTTCAATCGCGCAGATAGTATAGTAACCGGCAGCACAACTGAGCGGATTGGCAGCAAGGGTCCCGCCGACCAGGGCTTTTTTCTGTTTTCCGCCGCCTGCTATGCCGGCGGAAAGATATTTCATGTATTCCCTTTTACCCCCTACCCCACCGGCACCTGGGTATCCACCGGCAACAACCTTGCCAAAAACAGTCAGGTCGGGGGAGACTCCAAAATAGCCCTGGGCGCCAGATAGGCCCAGCCGGAAGGCGGTAACTACCTCATCAAAAATAAGCAGGGCATTGTACTGTCGGCAGAGCTCTTCCACCGCCCGGTTGAAGCCGGCATCGAGGGGGCGGGTGCCGCTTTCAGGCCCGACAGGTTCGATGATGACAGCTGCCGTGCCGCCCCGGAAGCGATTTAGCTTTAACAACCGCTCCAATCCAACAAGATCTCCCGGAAAAAACTCCTGGGTCTGTTTAAAAATATAGGGGGGAACACCATGGGCCTGGGTCCATTTTGAACCCGGTATCCTGATGCTGTAGGCAAGCTGGTCGCTCCAGCCATGATAAGCACCACCCATCTTGATAATCTTCTTCCTGCCTGTCGCCAGGCGGGCAATGCGAATCGCCGCCATGCAGCCCTCACTTCCCGAATTGAGCATACGAAACATCTCTACCGCGGGCATCAATTCGCTGATTTTGAGGGCCAGTTTATACTCATATTCATGAAATAGACCGGTCGAGGGACCGCAGTCGTTGAGCAGGTTGATCACTTTTTCTCTCACCGCAGGCGGGTTGGAACCGAGGACGGTCGGACCGCCAGCCTGGAGAAAATCGTAATATTTGTTGCCGTCAAGATCATAAAGATAGGCCCCCTCGGCCCTGACAAAAACAAGGGGGAAGGGGTAGTTAAAGGCAAGGTTATGCTGGACCCCTCCGGGAATAACTTCTTTTGCCTTTTCAATCATAGCTTTCGATTGCGAACACTTCTTTTCAAAGTAACTGTCCAGGTACTGCTGCAGCGCTTCAGGCCTGATCGTGTGAATAGGCCTGGCAATCAGTTCATCTAACTGCCTGTTGATCTCTTGCGCGTCGGGATAAAGGGAGATGGCGGAATCCTGCTGCACTGGCAACCCTCCTGGTTTAAATGATCAAGTCAAGAACCGCTGTCTATAGTTTAACGGATCAGCGATCATTTGTGGAGTGATCAGGAAAGATTTGTTTAAAATAAAGGATTTAGGACAACAATGTTTAAATTTTGGACAGGATATCACGCTGGGAGGGAAAGCAGTGAAAGATCCTCTGCTCGTTATCGCTTACGATGTTGGCACAACAGGGCTCAAAACATGCCTCTATGCCATAAGCAGCAGCGTCAGACTGCTTGGTTCGGAGATGTCCCTCTATAACCTCTATATTCTGCCCAACGGGGGCGCCGAACAGGACCCCCTGGACTGGTGGTCTGCCATGTGCTCCACCACCGGCAGACTGCTCCAAAAAACCGGCACAGACCCTGCTTCCATCAAGGGCATTACCTTTTGCTCCCAGATGCAAGCCCTCGTCCTGGTTGACCGCAAGGGAAACCCCTTAAGAAGGGCCATGACCTACATGGACCAGCGGGCTCATCAAGAATTGCGGGAAACAATGAGTCACGGCCTGCAGCTTTCAGGCATTAATCTTTGCAAGCTGCTGAATTCACTGCGTGAAACCGGCGCCGTCAGCGCCAGCGTCAAGGACCCGGTCTGGAAGTACAGGTGGGTAAAAAAACATGAGCCGGATCTATTCGCAAAGACTTTCAAATGGCTCGATGCCAAGGAATTCCTGATTGCCCGCTGCAGCGACCGCTACATTATGACCGAAGACTCCGCCTACGCCACCCTCTTATACGGCATCCGCAAGGGCAGAAGGGGATGGAGTGAAAAAATTTGCGCCATGCTTGGTGTCAATACGGCTCACCTGGCAGAGATTAAACAATCAACCGACCAGGTCGGTGTAATCACTGCTGAAGCGGCGGCCCAGCTCGGCCTGGCTGAAGGGACTGCCGTTTTCGGCGGTGGAGGAGACGCCTCGCTGATCGGCATCGGGGCCGGCTGCATAAATGAAGGAGAGACACACATCTATGCAGGAACCTCCGGCTGGGTCTCCACTGTCGTTGAAAAGCCTGTCGTCGATATACTGACCATGATTGCTGCCATTGTCGGGGCCCAGCCAGGCAAATACAATTATTTCGCTGAAATGGAAACTGCCGGAAAGTGCCTCGAATGGGCCCGGGACAACCTGGCCCTGGATCAAATCGGCATCTATGACAGCCAATCCCCGCAAGTGGCTTCGCCGGAAACCAGGGCAGTTAAGCTCTATGATTACCTTACTGCCGCAGCTAGCCAGGCAGCCCCCGGCAGCGGCGGCGTTATCTTTACCCCCTGGTTGCACGGCAATCGCTGCCCCTTTGAAGATTCCAGGGCTCGCGGCATCTTTTTCAATATCGGCCTGGAAACAGGTAAAAGAGAACTGCTCAGGGCTGTAATCGAAGGTGTCTGCTACCACCTGCGCTGGATGCTCGAGGCGCAGGAGAAAAAAATTAACACTTCAAAAACAATTCGCTTTGTCGGCGGGGGAGCCCTCTCCGCTATCACCTGCCAGATCCTCGCCGATCTAACGGGGAGAACAGTTGAAACAGTCGACAACCCGCAAAATGCCGGTGCTGTCGGAGCGGCCCTGCTCGCCGGCCTGGGATTCGGCGCAGTTAATTCTTTCACCGCTCTAAAAGATATGATCCCCGCCAGCGGAACCTTCCATCCCGACCCCCGCAATAAACTAATTTACGATAGCCACTTTCATGTTTTCAAGAAACTTTACCAATCAAATAAAAAACATTTTCAAAATCTCAACGAGCCAGGCATCTAAGCAGACCTTCGAGCTTCTACTTACCTTTAAAGTCGGCCTTGCGTCTTTCAATAAAAGAAAGCACCCCTTCCCGGGCATCTTCACTGGCCATAATCGGCTGAAGATCGGGCAGCAAGCGAGAGATGGCCTTTTCAGCGCCGGCGGAACGGGCCAGGCGGGCGGAGCGCAGCGAAGCCTGGACCCCCAGCGGAGCCTGCTCGGCTATGCGCTCGGCAATAACCAGGGCTCGCTCAAACTGCTCACCGGGTGCGGTTACTTCCTGAACCAGGCCCATCCGGTAAGCTTCTTCTGCCGAGATCTCATCACCGGTCAGCAGATACAACATGGCATTACCCCAGCCCACTTCTTCGAAAAGGCGAATTGTCGCCCCGCCAACCGGGTAAATACCCCTCTTGACCTCGATCTGGCCAAAACGGGTGTCCGATGCGGCAACACGCACATCAGTAGCCAGCATCAATTCAAGGCCGATGGTATAGCAGATACCCTGAACGGCCATAACGACCGGTTTGCCAACCCGCTTCTTTTCATCCAGGCCAAAGGGATCACACATTTCGTCCGGCAGTTCGGGAAACTGACCGGAACCGAACACATCGACCCACTTGGGCAGATCAAGCCCGGATGTAAAATGTTTTCCCCGGGCATAGAGTATCCCGCATCGCAAATCTTTGCGATGGTGCAAGCTGCCCAGCGCTTCAGCCAGTTGCATGTACATCTCCAGGTCGAAGGCATTCATCTTGTCCGGGCGGTTGACACCGATTAGCAGCAGGTGCCCTTTTATTTCGACTTCAATTTTGCTCATCCATAAGCCCTCCTCAACTTCCTTTATTTCCCTTTCTATTTAAAACTTTTCCGCAAACTGGTTTGATTATAACTGATTATAGAAGAAGCGATCACTAACATTTTACGCCTGGCGATAATCTTAAACATAAACGGGCAAGTAAAGACCGCAGCAATCATGTCCGGCAGACAGGATTATTTAAAGCAATGTTGAAATAGTACTCTATATTTGCTGGTATCAAACCAGAAAGGATGGTTTTGATGACAAAACCATGGAGTGCCAGGAGTCGCAGTGAAGACATTGAAGCAGCCGGCAACAATGAATTTGACCTGATCATCATTGGTGGAGGTATTACCGGCGCCGGCATCGCCAGGGAGTGTGCCTTACGCGGTATCTCTTTTTGCCTGCTTGATAAAAATGATTTCGCCTTTGGCACATCATCACGCTCATCAAAGCTGTTTCACGGGGGATTACGCTACCTGGCTTCCGGTGAATTTGGCCTGGTCAGGGAATCGACGAGCGAGCGCAACTGGCTGCTCCACCACTTTCCAAACCTTGTCAGACCGCTCGGCTTCGTTTATCCGGCTTACCAGAGAGGAAAATCACAACCGCTCAAAGTCTGGCTGGCGGTCAAACTATACGATCTGGCCTCTGAATGGTTCAGTGAATACAAAAACTATCGCAAAGGGAAGATCTTTAAAGCCTCCTTCGTGGAAGAGTTTGAGACGGCGATAACCAAGGAAGATCCGGCCCTGGGCAAGATGAAAATGGCCGGTTTTTACTATGATACCAATTGTGATGATGCCCGGGTGACTATTGAAGCGATCAAGGAGAGCCTCGAATACTTGAACGGTAGAGCTCTTGCCATCAATTACGCCCGGGTCGAGGGCTACCTGAATGATGCTAACGGCCGGGTTGTGGGCGTCTCAGTTAAAGATGAACAGACTGACTCTCTTTTCACCGTCAGGGGAGGCTGTGTAGTTTCCGCCGCCGGGATCTGGACAGATGAAGTGCTCTCTGCTGCAGAATATAGTGAATCGAGAATTTACCCGACAAAAGGAGTCCACCTTGTTGTTCCCGCCGAGCGGCTCGGCAACAGAAATGCTTTCAGCCTGGTTTCCCTGGATGACGGAAGGTTTTTCTTTGTTTTGAGGCGGGGCACTGTGTCGGTAATCGGTACGACCGACACGGCCTACTACCCTGAATCGAAAGATCTCGATCAACCCTGGTGCAAGCGGGAAGATTGTGACTACCTGCTGCGAACAGTTAACCGGATGTTTCCCCATGCTATGCTGACCGACGAAGATATAATCGGCACTTATGCCGGAATTAGACCTTTAATACGTCAGGAAGGAGCCCGGCAAGAATCTGACGTTTCACGCAAACATGAAATATTTGAAACCCCGGACGGAATTGTGGCAATAGGAGGAGGCAAGTCGACCATCTTCCGGCGCATGGCGGAAGATTTGCTTTTTTATCTCGTCGAAAACAAACACCTGGCCGCATTCGAGAAGCCGGAATTCAGCAAACGGGGGTTCAGTAAAAAGCCTTTTAGCGTCGGCCTGACCAGGAAAGAATTTGATCAAATTATAAACGAAAAAGATCTAAAAAAACTTGTCCACCCCGATCAGCTCGCTTACCTCTATACCCAGTTTGGCCGGGGTGGAATCGAGATCTTGGAAAATATCAAGCGAAATAATGAAGATGGGCAACCCCTTCTTGAAGGATACCCGCATTGCCCGGCTGAAATAAAATACATCCTGGAACATGAAAATGCACCCAGGCTGATTGATATTCTCTGTAGACGAACCGAAGCTCAGTGGGCTATCTGGCACAACAGGCAGCCTGAACTGGCAGAAAAGGCCGCCACCATCATGGCAGCCTATTACGACTGGGAAAGCGACAGAAAAGAATCCGAGGTAGAAGAATACCTGGCCTACGTTGCAAAGACCGTTGAATTCTTGAAGGGGCAGGCAGGCCGCGCTTAAGTTTTCATCTGGAGCAGCAGGAACATTATCCTGCCTCGGCCAATGATAGATCATAGTAAATGCAGTTCTGAAAATCAAACAAAGGGGCGATTGTAATGGGACCACTGCAACCCGAAGGTGCTACAAAGGAAGCAGTCTTGCAGGAACTTTTCAGCTTTACCACTAAAGATGTGGACTGGCAAACCGGACAGGTGTTGACCGGCCTCTATGATCCCGGAGAAGAAGTTCACAGCCTCGCCGCTGAAGCCTATACCGCTTTTCTGGCCCAGAATGCGCTCCATATTAACATGTACCCCAGTATCGGCAAACTGGAACAGGAAGTGGTCGCTTCAATCGCCAACCTGCTGCGCGCCGATGAAGAAGTTGTCGGCAACATGACCAGCGGCGGAACAGAAAGCATTTTGATGGCCGTAAAAACAGCCCGCGATTGGGCCCGGGAAAAGCAACCCCACATTAAAAAACCTGAAATGGTTCTACCGGTTACCGCCCATCCTGCTTTCCTGAAGGCGGCACACTACTGTGGCCTGAGCATCAGGCAAACACCGGTCGACCCGAAAGGCTACCGTGCCGATCTTGATGCTTTCAAACAGGCCCTGGGGCCAAATACTGTCATCGCAGTAGGATCAGCCCCCAACTATTCACACGGCACCATAGACCCTATTATTAAGATGGCAGCAGCGGCACAGGAAAAAGAGATCCTCTTTCATGTCGATGGCTGCGTCGGTGGCATCTATCTTTCGATCATGAGGCGCATGGGCCTGCAGGTGCGCGATTTTGATTTTTCTGTGCCCGGTGTAACCAGCATCTCTGCTGATCTTCATAAGTACGGCTACACGCCAAAAAATGCTTCAGTGATCCTCTATCACAATCGTGAGCTGCGTAAATTTGCCTGGTTTGTCTGTTCTTCAACAACCCAGTACCTGGTCATAAACGCTACTGCCCAGAGCAGCCGCACAGGAGGCCCTGTAGCCGCAGCCTGGGCCACCCTGCGCTTCCTCGGTGAAGAAGGCTTCCAAAAGATCGTCAACCAGTCGCAGGAAGCAGCAGATAAAATAATTGCCGGTATTAACGGGATTCAAGGTCTTACAGTATTAGGGGATCCCGACATGTGCATGTTTACCATGGCGTCAGAAGAGATCAATATTTTTGAACTGGAAGATCAGATGCGCCTGCGCGGCTGGAGTATGACGCCTCAATTCGCCGCCGGCGGCAGCCCGGCCAACCTTCACATCGCCGTTAACCAAAACAACATTGACCATACTGATAATTTCCTCAAAGATTTAAGGGAGTCCGTTAAGGTGTTGCTTGCCCAAGGATCACAGGTTAACCGGGCTGAATTGGAAAAAACGGTCAATTCAGTTGCAACAGGATCGGTTGAGGATATCATGACGGCTATCATTCCACTTATTGGTCTGAACGGGCTTGAGCTGCCTGAGCAGATGGCCCCTTTAAACACCGTGCTTGACCTGCTGCCGGCCAATAAGCGCGATCAACTCTTAACTCTATTTTTTAACCTGACCGACTGAACCGCCGCATCTTCCTGAATCATTGGTCATCTTTGTCAGGGTTTAATGGTATTGACAGAAAAGGGCTGCCATAACTATAATGGGACAGGCCCCTTTCCGCTAAGGAAAGGGGAATCTTAAAGGTAGCGTTATGCTTTTAAAAACATAACGCTACCTGATAAAAGCCGCCTGTCAATATCCGGACAAAGAAGGTGCCTGAGGTTGAAGATGCAAAGGCTGGAAACTGAAAAAGCAGTCGGACAAATGATCTGTCATGACATTACCAAGATAGAGAGGCAAGTTTTCAAGGGAGCCCTTTTCAAGAAAGGACACCGCATCTGTCCTGAAGATGTCGAGGTTCTCCTCAGCATAGGCAAGAAACATATTTATGTTTTAGAACTGGAAGAAGGCGACCTGCACGAAGATGAAGCAGGTGAACGCATTGCCCACGCTTTGGCCGGACAGGGCTTGACTGTCGGGAGGCCTTCCGAAGGACGCCTTGATTTGACTGCAACCTATCCAGGTTTATTCAGGGTCGCCGGCAAACGTTTACACAGGATCAACAGCGTTCCGGATGTCGTTGTAGCCACTTTGCACAGCGGGACACCCCTGAAGGATGGTGAAAAAGTCGCCGGAGCAAAAGTGATTCCTCTGGTAGTTAGAGAAGAAACAGTAACTGCTGTTGAAAAAATCTGTGCAGAAGGTAGCCCACCCCTGCAGGTCCTGCCATACCGAAAGTTTAAAATTAGCGGCATTATTACAGGCAGGGAAGTAGTCGAGGGAAGGATAAAAGACGGCTTTGCCCCCGTCCTGGCTGAGAAAACCGCTTCCTATGACCTGGGAGAACCTTTAATCCGTTTTGTCAATGATGATGCAGAAATCATCTCTGCTGCAATCAATAGTAGCCTTGCTGAAGGCTGCAACATGGTCATCGTTACAGGCGGGATGTCCGTAGACCCTGACGATGTCACACCGACAGGCATAAAGTTGAGCGGGGCAAAAATTGTCAAGTACGGCGCGCCCGCCCTGCCGGGAGCCATGTTCATGCTCGCTTATAAAGGTGACGTACCACTGATCGGCCTGCCGGCCTGCGCCATGTACTACCAAAACACGGTCCTGGACATTTTACTGCCCCGCCTGCTCGCCGGTGAAACTATTACCGCCGATGATATCGCAGCTCTCGGCCACGGAGGATTATGCCGCCGCTGCGAAGTATGTTATTATCCCGCCTGCTCCTTTGGCAAGGTCTGTTTTTAGCGTTGACATAACCAGTTACAAACAGGGCGAGGTGAAACTGTTGTCTAAGCTCAAAACAAAAGTTATCATTCCTGTGCTGACTCTTCTCTGCATAACCTTTGCAGCCTGCGGTTGCCAACTTGAAAGTAGCCTTATTCATAGGGCTGCTGAGGCTAAAAATGAAGATACTCATACACTGCTGATTTATGCCGCAGGCGGGTTACGGGAAGCCGTCGAGGAAACAGCCGCCCATTATAAATTACTCAACCAGGATAAAAACATTGAGATCAAATTAGTCTACAACAGTTCCGGCCGGCTTTTAGCACACCTTGCTTTAAGCAGTGAAGGAGATCTCTATATCAGTTCAGACGACTACTTCATGCAAAAAGCTGCTGCCAGTGGACTGGTTAATAACTGTGCTGTTGTAGCGCAGTTTATACCGGTTATTGTCGTTCCGGCCGGAAACCCCGCCAATATCGACAGCTTAGCAGATCTTGCTCTGCCCGGGATAAAGGTAATTCTGGCTGACGATGCGGCAGCCATGGGCAGGGCTGCGAGGCAGATACTCTCTAAAAACGCTCTCGAGGAAGCAGTAAGGAAAAATGTGATAGCCACAGTGAGCACTGCGCCCCAGGTAGTACTTGCCCTGGTGATGGGCCAGGCTGATGCAGGCATTACCGGTATTAACTCAACCGGTGAACTGGCCGGTAAAGTTGATATCATCTCCATACCAGCCCGCGATAATGCACCAACCAGTATCAGCGCCGGTGTCCTGACTGCAAGTTCTGAGCAAACCCTGGCCGCTGATTTCATCTCATTCATGTTATCGCCGGTCGGACAGGGGATATTTACCGCACACGACTTCGGCCCAGCTGAAAATATGGCTAGCAAACAGGATTGAACTCTTTTCGTTGGGCCGCCAGACATAGGGCTTTGATCAGAAAAATCTTTACCCGCCAGAGAAAGCGAGGGTTAAACATTGCTGGAAGTCGCCATAGCCAAGCATTATCCTGACTTTACACTAGAAACAAGTTTTTCTTTAGGCCGGGAAACAATGCTGCTAAGCGGTTCCTCGGGATCAGGGAAAACAACTCTGCTTCGCTGCCTGGCCGGCCTGGAAAGACCGGACCATGGATTTATAATCTACGACAATCAGTATTTCTACCGCGAGAACAAGAATGAGCTTGCCCCTCACCTCCGCCGGACAGCCCTGATGAGCCAGGATGATACTCTCTTTCCCCATTTAAGGGTCAAAGAAAACATTCTCTATGCCGTAAAAAAGACCGGGCTAAACCCTGGCGACACTTATTATAAGCTGAGCTGCCAGTTAAACCTGCAGCCCCTGGAAAAGAGCTATCCGGCCTCGCTGTCGGGAGGAGAGAAGAGACGGGTTCAACTGGCCAGAACCCTGCTGCGCCGGCCGTCTATCCTGCTGCTGGATGAACCTTTCAGTGGGCTTGACCGAAGTCTGTGCAAAGTAGTTTCAAAGGTCATCGCTGATTATCACCACTCTTATCATCCCGTTTTGATCATAGCTTCGCATATTAATATGGATTTAATCGGCTGGGCAGAGCGGCAATTAAACCTCGAAAAATGCATAACCCCGGCCATCACCACCGAAACAATGCCAGTGGATGAGGAAAAAGATCATGTCTATCAACTGGCTTAAATGCCTCTTCACGATTATTTTTCTGCTCTTCCTGACTTTTATCATCATTACCTATGGATCTCTTTTTCTCCTCATCGGTGGTGACAGCCTACTAACAATCTTCAGAACATCAGCTTTCATAGAACCTTTTTTATTCAGCCTCTTCAGTTCTGCCCTGGCGGCAATGCTGGCCGGACTGGTAGCAATACCGTCAGCATATGTTTTAACCCGTTATACTTTTCCCGGTAAGACCCTCGCTGAAGCGATCATCTACCTGCCAGTCCTTGTCCCGCCCCTGGTTAGCGGCCTGGCCCTGATGGTTCTTTTTAGCTCTACGGGAGGACAATGGCTGGCCGAACAGGGCTTGAGATTTGTTTTTACACCGGCCGGAGCAATCCTGGCCCAGTTTTTTATTGCCACGCCCTTTGCCCTGCGCACCATCAAGGTGGCCCTGCAAAAAGTGACCGTCTCATATGAAGAAGCAGCCTCAACGCTCGGTGACAGCCCCGCCCGCATCTTTACCCGCATCACCCTGCCCCTGGCCAGACAGGGAATCATTTCCGGCCTTCTGCTGGCCTGGGCCCGCGCCATGGGAGAGTTTGGGGCAACGATCATGCTGGCCGGTTCTCTGGCCCGCTACACGGAAACCCTGCCGGTGGCCATTTTCCTGCGTTTCTCAACCGGTGAACTGGAGACAGCGGTAGCCATGGCTGCCCTGATGATGATACTGGCTCTGGTGATCATGATCATTACCCGCAAAACCTTCCTGCCAGTCTAGCCAGTGATATAGCTTATATGATGGAACTTCAACCATGTTAAGATCGATAGTATAATATTTGCAGATTTGTTTCGAGAAGCTCAAGAAAAATTGGAGAGAAAATACTATGGATAGGTTTATCAAGGAATCAATTACTGGCTTTACCGCTGCTTATCAGCAAAACACCAGTTCGATCTGGGAAGAACCGCTGATCGCTTTCGCCGGAGCCGACGACCCGCTATTTAATGACCTGAAAAAGATCGTCGGACCAACCCATGCCCTGCCCCGGGATTTTCTGGCCGAAGCGCAAACAGTAATAACCTACTTTTTACCTTTCAACGAAAAAATCGTTGAAAGCAATAAAAATGGCCGTTTCAGCTCAAAACTTTGGGCGGAAGCCTACATTGAGACAAACAAGCTAATCGCCGACCTCAACCGGCACCTGCAAGAACTTTTAAGAGAAAAGGGCTATAAAGCCGCATATGCTCCGGCAACCCATAATTTCAACCAAAAAACCCTGCTCAGCGACTGGTCACACCGCAGCGCCGCTTTCATAGCCGGATTGGGCACATTTGGCGTTAACCGGATGCTGATTACAGAAAAAGGCTGTTGTGGCAGAATCGGCAGCCTGGTGACCGACCTGAAGCTGAAACCAGGTCAACGTCATGAAAATGAATACTGCCTGCACAAGGCCGGCGGTTCATGCGGGCTCTGTGTTGAAAAATGCGTAAATGAAGCCCTGACCCAGGAAGCTTTCGACAAACATAAATGCTATGAAATGCTTTTACTGAACGCAGAAAAACTAGCCGGCTTTAAAAGCACCGCCGATGTTTGCGGAAAATGTTTAGTCGGCCTACCCTGTTCAACCAGCGCAGCGGTTTAAGTAGCTGAACCGCAGGGTCCGCAAAGCTTAAGTTCTGATGAAAATAATTTAAGCAAGACAGATAAAACGGCTATAAACAAAGCGGCTCAAGGGTAACCGAAGAAGGCGGTTCAGCTAAAGCATCATTAATCTGTTCCCTCAGCCTCAGGTAATGAGCAGTCTTGCGGTGCTCAGCAAGAGCTTCCAGGTCGGTGTACTTTTCAAGAACATGAATCTCGGCTTTTCCATCAACGGGCATATAGGGCTCATAGAGCGAGCAATTCTTTTCGTGCTTACGAACCTCTGCAGTCATTTCGAGGATGGCCTGCTTGACCTTTTCCTCCATTCCCGGCTTTACCCTCAGCACAGCAACCAGTGCAATCATCTGATCAACCTCCTTTCACAGTATCAGTAATCATTTTATCACAGCAAAAGGAAAACGCCTCTGCCTGTGGAATATCATTTTGTATTCCTGGCCTTTAACAAAGTGCAGAGGTCATACAGCAAAGGAGAGCGATTGCTTTGAGCAGCGAACAATCGGTACTAAGAATCAGCAAAAAAGCTTTTATCCAGTCGGCCCTGATTTTACTGAGTTTAATGATCATCGCCGGGGTGCTCAGCGTTATTATCCCCAGCGGCAGCTACGAAAGGGTAATGATTGACAGCCGTGCTGTAATTACTCCGGGTTCGTTTCAGTATACGGCAGCCCCCGATTACCCGGCCTGGCGCTGGTTTACCGCGCCGATCGAAGTGCTCTGGGGGCCAGATGCTCCTATCGTGATCACGATCATCCTGATTATCCTGTTTATCGGCGGCTCTTTTGCCCTGCTGGACCAGGCCGGTGTGCTCAAAGCGGTCATTGCCCGCGTAGTGCTGCGCATGGGTCATCGCAAGTACCTCTTAATGGCTATCGTAATCCTCTGCTTCATGCTTTTCGGAGCCCTGCCGGGGATTTTCGAGGAGGTCGTAATTCTTGTGCCGATCATGATCGCCCTGGCTTACCTGCTTGGCTGGGATGCAATGACCGGGCTTGGTATGAGCCTGCTGGCAACTGCTTTCGGTTTTTCCGCCGCCCTGGCCAACCCCTTTACCATCGGTGTTGCCCAGAGGCTCGCCGGTCTGCCTGTTTTTTCAGGAATAGGCTTGAGGGCAATTGTATTTATTGTTATCTACACCCTGCTCTGTTTTTTCCTGATCCGTTACGCAAAAAAAATCGAGAAAAAACCGATGCTGTCCCCCGTACATGAAGAAGACCAGAGCCTGCGCACAAAATATCACCTGACAGAAGAGCAACTGAGCGCCCAGGCTGACCCCCGTCTCCGCGCTTCGGTAATCTGGTTTATTGCTTCGCTGGCTTTAATTGTTTTGGTCAGTTTCAGCGCCTCCATGGTAGAGGCTATCTCTGCCATCACCCTGCCCCTCGTCGGGCTGCTGTTTCTAATCGGTGGTGTGGGAGCGGCCCTGTTGGCCGGGATGAAGATCAAACAGGCTGCTTCTATCTTTGGCCGCAGCGTGGGCGGCATCTCTCCAGCCATCATTCTGATCCTGATGGCAGTCAGTGTCAAGCATATCATGACCAACGCTGAAGTAATGGATACAATTCTCGAATATGCCGTCAACACTATCGGCCACGCCTCGCCTTTCGGAGCCGCCCTTCTGGTTTATGCCCTGGTTCTTTGCCTCAATTTTTTTATCGGATCAGCATCGGCCAAGGCCTTCCTGGTCATGCCGATTATTGCACCACTGGTTGACTTAGTCGGTGTAACCAGGCAAACCGCCGTGCTGGCCTTTGCCTTTGGAGACGGTTTCAGTAACGTTCTCTTTCCAACCAATGCCGTTCTCCTGATTGCTCTCGGCCTGGCCGGGGTTAGTTATATCAAGTGGTTTCGCTGGGTTATTTTCCTGCAGCTGGCAGTGCTGGCTATAACTACAGCCTTTATTCTGCTGGCGGTGGCGATTGATTACGGACCATTTTAAAGGTAATTCCGGCCAGCAGGGCAATAAAGCTGAAGGCGATGAAGAGCCATTTTAAAAAGGTAAACAGCGGGGCCAGGTGAGCAACCACTGCTGTTTCGACCGGATAGCGAAACATCACCAGCGAAGCGGCGCTATTTTCGAAAAGATCAAAGAAGGCTCCGGCAAAAGGTAAAAGATTGACCAGGCGCCAGGGGCTTTTTTCGGGAAGAACCCGGAACAAATAGGTTACTGTTGCCACCAGGAAAAACAGGTAGGCGGCGGGCCAGATCAGATCAAAGGTAAAGCGACTGTAGATATAATAAGCTCTGCCTTCGGGCCCGTAAGCTTCGGCCATTGCGTAAAGATCAGAAGTCGTATAGATAAAAGAGGTGTCAGGAGAAACATCCACCCCACTCAAAGCAGTTAGTTGGCCGGCCATCTGAGGCAGCACCACTACGACGAAAAAAGCAAAAACGACCAAGGCTGCAATAACCACCGGCAGGGTCACCACCCGGTAACACCATGCAGAAAGTTTAACAAATAGGTTCATCATTTTTCCTCCCTTTAAATGAAGATTATTAGTGCCAATCAACACCCTCCAGGCAGCATTTTTATGCTATGCTATAAGTGCCGGAATACCTCTGTTATTCGCTGCTGTAACAATGAATACCTGCAGCCGAGGAGAGAGGTCCGCCGGTACATACTATCCAACCACCGTCAAACCAGGGAGGCTAAAGTGATGAGAAGCAGAGACAGTTATGCTGAACCATACCGGATCAAGATGATTGAACCAATCAGGCAGAAGAATCGGGCAACCAGGGAAAGATTAATCGAAGAAGCCGCTTTCAATGTCTTTAACCTGAAAGCTGAAGATATCTATATTGACTTACTGACCGACAGCGGTACATCGGCCATGAGCGCCAACCAGTGGTCAGGAATGATGATCGGCGATGAATCTTACGCCGGCTGCAAGAATTTTTTCAACCTTCAAGAGGCAATCGAAGATATTATCGGCTATAAATATGTCGTGCCCACCCACCAGGGCCGCGCTGCCGAGAATATCCTCATGTCCATGTTCGTGGGCGAGAATCAGAGAGTGCTCGGCAATATGCATTTTGATACCACAGAGGGGCATATCCGCCTCAGGAAAGCTCTTCCTGTCAACCTAATCCACCCACAGTGCCTCGACACCTGCTATGACGATCCCTTCAAGGGAAATATCGATCTGGAAAAATTGGAAGAAGCCCTCAAGAACAGTGATCCTTCAACTATACCGCTGGTGATCATGACCGCCACCTGCAACAGCAATGGCGGGCAACCGGTGTCCATGGATAACATGCGTGCCGCCTCCGCCCTGGCCAAAAAATATCAGAGGCCACTCTTCATCGATGCGGCCCGCTTTGCTGAAAACAGTTATTTCATCAAGATAAGGGACGAAAAATACCGTCACAGGGAGATCATAGAAATTGCCCGGGAAATGTTCTCTTATGCCGACGGCTGCACCATGAGTTCGAAAAAAGATGCCCTGGTAAATATCGGGGGATTCCTGGCCTTCAAAGATAATAGCGAATGGTATGAAAAAGCCGTCCAGATTCAGATCTGCTACGAAGGCTTTCGCACCTACGGAGGCCTCGCCGGACGCGACCTGGAAGCTTTAGCCCGCGGTTTGTATGAAGGAATCGAGGCAGATTACCTGGAAGACCGGATCGGGCAGGTTCACTACCTGGGTCAGAAACTCGATCGTTTTGGAGTCCCGATCATGAAACCACCAGGCGGGCATGGCATTTTCATTGATGCCAAAGCCTTCCTGCCCCACATCCCCCGTGAACACCTGCCCGGCCAGGCCCTGGCGGTGGAGCTCTACCGTGAAGCCGGCATCAGGGCTATCGAACTGGGAACCTGCGCTTTTGGCTACATCGATCCAAAAACAGGGCAGGAGGTCTACCCTGAACTGGAATTTGTGCGTCTGGCTATACCCAGACGCGCTTACACCGACCGGCACATGGACATAGTAGCCAATGCTCTGGCTCAAATTGCCGGGCGCAAAGAAAGTATTCGCGGCCTCGAAATGACCTACCAGGCAGAAATAATGAGACACTTTACGGCCCGTTTCAGAATGCTTTAATCATGCCGGTAAACTCTGTGGCCAATGCAGGCAGAACGGGCTTAAAACTCTTCTTCGGAAATCTCGCCCAGGGCCTTTAAATCAATACCTTTGCGCAACAGGGCCCGCCGGCGCAGCTCAAAATAAATCATGCCCAGGGCCAGCCAGGCCAGAAATAGGTAGCTGAAGAAACTGCCGTCGGGCATGGCCCATAGATCAATGAGCAGGATGACCATAACAATAAGCGCTAATACCGCCCCGATCAAGACCGATAGTTTAAGCCAGGGACCCTTTAATTTGAAATAAGCAGACTGGTAAGCCTGCGGCGCTCGCTGCGGCAGGCGCAACGCAGCGCCAAGAACAGGCATAAAGACTATGATGCCACCCATTGAACCGAGGGCGGCAAATGCTTCAAGGTAACTTTCACCGAAAAGAAGAATCGATGAAGTGGAAACAAGGTAAATAAAGATTAAAAAGCGATGCGGGGTTTTAAAGCGCTCGTTAATACGGGCCAGGTAAGCGGGAAAGATGCCATCAGCAGCCATCACCAACAAAGATTTTGTCCCCCACATGAAGCCGGCATTGAGGGTTGTCACTATGGCCAGCAGCCCGCCGCCAAGAATGAAAAAGGCCAAACCACCCTGCTGCATGAAGGCTGCGGCAGCTACCGCCAGGGGTTGGCCGGCGGTTTCAGTCCAGGGCAGCACACCCACTGCAGTGACCGAAACAAAAATATAGAGAACCGTAACCAGGGGAATAGAAATCATGAATGCCCTCGGTATAGTTTTACCGGGATCTTTGATCTCACCGCCAAGCTCAACAATGGCATTTGATCCGAGGAGAGTAAAGGTAAGAATTGAAGCGGCAATCAGAAAACCATAGGCACCACCGGGTAACAGGGGTAAAAAATTAGCAGTTTCAATTTGCCCTACTCCTGCAAAGCCAAAGTAGAACAGCGAAACGATCAGGACCAAAACGAAAAAAGCCTGCAGAGCTGCCGCCATGGAAATTCCGACCAGGTTGATTAAAAAAAGCACGGTCAACATAACTACCGCCGTCGGAACAGCGGGCAAATCCCACAGCGACTGCAAGTAGCGAGCACCGCTTAAGGCCCAGAGAGGAAATGCACCGACCAGGGTACCGCCCATGTAGCCCCAGATACCGATAAAGGTCCAGCGCGGGGAAAATAGGCGGCTACCGTACTTATAGTTTCCCCCTGTTGTAGGCAGGGCCGATCCGAGCATGGCCAGGGCCATCATCAGAAAAATTACCGGAATGACACTGACCAGGTAGGCAAGCGGCACCGCCGGACCGGTATAACCGGTGGCAATTCCGGTTAGAACAAATATACCGGCCCCGATGGTCATGCCCACCGCAACGGCAACAGTCTGGGGCAAACCGAGCACCCTTTGCAGGCCAAATTCTTTTTCAGACATTAAACCGACCTCACCTCTGCCTCTTGGCTGATAATTGACGTCAACTACTGCCTGTATTATAATTAATTTGCTAATAATCTGTCAATTGTTCAAATATGCGGTTATGCAGACCGCCAAGGGCTATCAAAGCGAAAAGAAAGTGAAAAAATGACTGAGTGCTTGCTTTACAAAGAATACCCCGGCCTGGCTGAAGCTATCCCCAGGGCTGAACTCGGCAACTGGCCCACACCGCTGCAGCCGCTGAAAAATTTATCTGCCTTTTTGGGCGGTAGTTCGATTTATATCAAGCGAGATGACCTTTCACACTCCCTTTATGGGGGAAATAAAATCCGTAAACTGGAATTAATCCTGGCTGATGCTGAAAAACGCGGCTGTCACGATATAATTACCGCTGGAGGTTTAGGCTCCCATCATGTGCTGGCCACGGCAGCCCTGGGCAAAGCATACGGCTTCAAGGTAATCGGCCTTTTTTTCTGCCAGCCGGTTACAGAACGAGTCAGGGAAAACCTGCTCCTGGAGCATAGTTTCGGCACTGAAATGCACTTTGTTAAGGATTACCCCGGCCTGGTTTTTGGCTACATCCGTTTTTACATCAGCAGCAACATGGCCGGCCGAAAACCGCTGCTGCTGATGCCGGGTGGCTCCAGTGATTTGTCGACAATCGGCTATATAAACTGCGTTTTGGAAATTCAGGAACAACTGAAATCCAGCGGAAAACCAGAACCGGCCGCAATTTTTACTGCCGCCGGAACGGGAGGTACTGCAGCTGGACTGCTGGCCGGACTTGCCCTCTGCGGAACCGGGACAAAATTGCATGCCGTCAGGGTCGTCAGGCCGGAAATCCTGTCTGCTTCGAGAATCACAGGCCTGGCATCAGGTGCCCTGAACCGCCTGGCAAAGCAAAACATAAAAGCAGCTGACATAGACCAGGCAAGCCTTGACGGTAAGCTTAAACTGGAAACAGGATATCTCGGGCAAGGCTATGGCTTTTCCACTGACAAAGCACTTGAAGCGACAAATCTTTTCCGTGAGTTGGAAGGGATTGAACTGGAAGAATGTTATACGGCAAAAGCGGCCGCTGCCCTGATTGATTACTGCAGGGCAACAAGACAAATAGACGGGCGACCGGTAATTTTTATCCACACAGCCAGCAGCACTCACCATAGGGCCGGGAAAAAGCTTCCCGAGCCGGAAGCATTGCCGGTTGCCTTCCAGTGGTGCTTCAAGGATGAAGCCCGGCGCTGCCGCTGCAGCCTGCAAAAGCAAAACAAATCTTTTTGTGCAGCAGTCAGCCAGCCAGGGTGGCGCTGGCCCGTTTAAAGCAGGAGGTGCAGTAAAGTGGCATTGAAAAACCCTATAACCGGTGAATTCAGGCGCATTAGCCTGATCCGGGAAGAAATATTCAGGGAACCTTACTCCATTTGCCTGGAACGCCCCACCTTACTCGACCGTTACTGGTGCTCAGGGTCGGCCCGGGGCAAACATCCTTACATCCAGCGGGCGGAAGCCCTTGCCTATGTCTATAGCAACCGTCGCCCCCGCATCTACAACCATGAATTGATCTTCGGCAACATCTCTTCGAAGCGAATTGCCGCCAATTATTACCCCGAAGGCGGATCCATTCATATTTTAGAAGATATTTTCTGCCTTGAAAAACGCCCCGTTTTACCCTACCATCTCGATAATCGCGAAAAATGGCGCCTCTTCTCACTGGGCCTGCGCCACTTCAGGCGTGGTGTAGCAACCAGAGCGCTCTGCAAACCGGGCTGGTTCAGTTATTTTCTTGATTTTTTCAGAGCTAAACGCTATTACATAACTGAAGAAGCAGGCATATCGCACCTTGTTCCCGGTCACGAATCCGTTATCAAGCTGGGCCTGGAACACTTTGAAAAAGTTGCCGCGGCAAAACTGGCCGAAGTTAACGTTGATAGCGATCAGGCCGCCTTTTACAAGGGCTTGGGTCTGGTTATTGACGGTATCAGACAAATGGCTGCCAATCTTGCCGACCAGGCCGAAGTAGAAGCAACAAAGCTGCCGGCAGGCAGCGATCGAGCCCGGGAATTACTTGAAGCGGCAGAGATCTTAAGGAGGGTCCCTTACAAACCGGCCCGTACTTTCCGCGAAGGCCTGCAGGCGGCATGGCTGATTCACCTGGCCCTCAACCTGGAAGATTTCGAACAGGGCATCTCCTTTGGGCGCCTCGACCAGTTTCTCTACCCACTCTACAGCAAAGATCTCGCCAAAGGCCTGCTCACCCCGGACCAGGCCAGAGAACTGCTGGCATCTTTCTGCCTCAAATGCGCCGAGACTATTCCTCTTTATTCCAGGAGAATCAACCGTTTCTTTGGCGGTAATGCAGTCGGTCAGGGCATTACCATCGGTGGGGTCGATGCTGAAGGGCTCGATGTCACCAATGAACTATCGAAGTTGGTTCTTGAAGCTTATAGCCTGGTAATGACCCGCGAACCAAGCCTGCATGCCCGCATCCACAGCGAAACACCGCAATGGTTCCAGGATTCCTGTGCCGGGTTAATCCAAACCGGCAGCGGCAAACCGGCCCTTTTTAATGACCGGCCCATTATCAAAGCCCTCCAGGAGGCTGGTATGAGCCTCGAGCATGCCCGTGACTATGCTGTAATTGGCTGTGTGGAAATGGGCAGCCAGGGTCGGACCTATAATTCATCCGATGCTGCTTTATTTAACCTGCCGCTTTGTCTTGAATTGGCCCTTAACTGCGGTCGCCGCTTTTCCGGGGGGCGCAGGCTGGGAGCAAAAACCCCGCCACCTGTCGCCATAAAAACATACCAGGATCTGCTCGGCGTTTTCCGCGAACAAGTTGAACACAGTGTGGCTGAAATGGTGAAGATAATCACCGCCCTGGAAAAACAGTACAGGGTGATCCGCCCTTCACCGCTTAATTCCTTGCTGACAGAAGGCTGCCTTGAGAGCGGCAGAGATGTCACCTGGGGCGGTGCCCTATATGATTATACTTCCATCCAGGGAGTAGGCCTGGCTGATACTGGAGAGTCTCTTTTCGCCCTTAAAAAAATGGTTTTTGATGATCAAAATTTATCCCTTGCAGAGTTTGTCAAAATCCTCAAAAATAATTTCCGGGGGGCAGAAAAATTACAGGCCAGATTAAACCTGCGTATACCCCGTTACGGAAACGATCATGGCGGGGTGGATCAAGCAGTACAGGAGGCAGCCGATATTTTCAGTGAAACAATCGCCTCTCATCACAATTCACGCGGCGGTCGCTACCTGACCGGCTTCTATGCCATGACCTGCCATCACGGTTTTGGCACTGTAACGGGGGCCCTGCCCAACGGTAAAGCAGCCGGTTTCAGGCTCTCAAACGGGCTTTCGCCGGTCGATGGAGCTGACAGGAGCGGGCCGACGGCAGCTTTAAACTCTGCAGCCAGGCTTGACAGCAGCAACTGGGCCAACTGTTATGCCCTTAACCTTAAATTTGAAAAAAACCTGATCAGGGGGGAAAAGGGCATCCAGGCCCTTAAAGATTTAATCAGGGGCTATTTCGAGCAGGGAGGCATGGAGCTGCAAATCAACGTTCAGGATGCGGAGCAACTGCGCCTGGCAAAAAATAACCCGGCATTGTATCCGGGTCTGATGGTTCGCGTATCTGGTTACTGCTCCTATTTTAACGATCTCTCGCCGGAGGTTCAGGACGAAATTATCGAACGCACCGCTCACGGAGCATAAAGTAACGGCTTTCATTATATTACCTGCATCTCAACACTGTATTTGTTCCAGACGATAAATGGATTTTACCGCTGCATTTTTAACTGCACCGTTACCGCGCCCCTAACGCCAGCTGGCAATATACTGCAGGCCGGAAACAACAGGGCCCTCTTCTTCCTTCAACCAACGACCGGGAAGCTGATTTTCTGCGGCAACCAGCTCAAAATGGCTCATGGCTATACCCATATCAATGTTTTGCATGCGCATTTTTCCCAAGATACGGTTATAAATTTTATTCTCCTTCAAAAACAGGTGATAGTGCCCGCTATCATCCCGGACCAATCGCCAGGGCTGACGGTTCGATGCCGATGGACCCATGCGCACAGCTTCAAGAACTTCACAATAAGCGGCAGCATCTTTCTCTTCGAGCGGTGTGCTGCCATCTGTAGAGAAAAAAAGCTCAGACCAGGGTTTGCGCTTGTTTGAAGCCGCGCCGAAACGCATCATCCTGTCACTTAAAGATGAATCATCTGCAGCATAACCAATGGGAGTTATGGCCGGCAGTAGTTCATCTTCGGCCAGGTTCAGCGTGGCGGCAAATGCCGCCCTTTTAAAGGTTCCGCCCAGCCAGCAGGTTCCAAGACCCATAGCAGTAGCCTTTAAAATGATCTTTTCCATGCAGTAACCGAGATCTTCAAAGGCCCCAGCGCCTTCTTTAACCACTCCCAGCAGGTAGAGCTGTGCCCCTCTGATCACCCCGTATGTACCGAGACGGCGCATATCTTCCCGGCCCAGCGGATCAAAGTCTAAAAGCTGAAAACGTATCTGCGTCCCAAAAGGGCCTTTCGTATTTTTTCTGCTGTACTCCTCCAGTTCCGACCGTTCTTCAGGCCCCACCGGGGTTTCCGAGTATTTGCGTACAGATATCCGCTTTTTAATCGCTTCGCTTGCCTTCAAAGGCCCTTCCCTCCGTTTTTCCACGATTCTATTATGCCTATTATGGTAGCAAAGATACTCAAACCGGCCCGCTTAAAAAAAGAGCGCTGCTGCAATAAGCGGCAAAACCCTGAAACAGCGCCTGTAGGTTAATAAAAAACTCTTTTAACATCGGTCTATTTACCTTATAAGTAAAGCTAGGCAGCCGAAATACTCACTAAGCCTCTTTCTTATCTTCTTTTTTGAGAGAACTGACTATCAGGGCGATAACCAGGCCGATGCCAAAACCACCAATTAATCCGTTAGTTTGAAAAAAAATGACCCCAAGCAGGGGAAAAACGGTAAAACCGATCACTACTAATACCAACTGCCAGATTTTAATCCCTGAGATAACTTTTCACCCCTTTATTTGTTTTTTAAAAATACCCTTAGCTGATGTTAACAAAATCGGCTTCCATCGTAACTTTTATGATCAGCTTTTGGGATTTTGCCTGCCGGCACAAGTGTATATTATCACAAAGTCAGGGCTTCGACAAATTTTTAGCGCTGGCGGGTTATCGTCAAGAATTGGCAGGCAAACACTGTTATCATCAGAAGCCACATTAGCAGCATATACACAACCTGCTGCCTGGCAATTAAAACATTTTCCCGGCAGTATTATCTTTCTGCCAGGCAGGAAGGATTGATGTTCTCGTAGAATTTTGCTTTAAGGAGAGCGCATAAAAACAGACAGGAGCAAAAACATTCTGGTTGAAGCAGATTACAGAGAATTAATCAATCAATGCTGGCAACTGCGGCGGGAAAAACGCTTTGCAGAAGCAGAGCTTTTACTTCATGATGCCCTCGATAGTTTTCCTGCAAACAGTTTTGCCCACCGGGTATTAAAGGCCAACCTGGCCGATGTTCTCATGCAAAAGCAAAACAGAACTGAGGCCCGTAAAATGGCTCTTGAAGTTTTAGCTGAAGATCCTGACCAGGCTGTCGCCCTGTCAGTGCTCGGTATGATCGCCCTGGAGAAGAAAGAGTTTGCTGAGGCTATCGAGAATTTAGAGAAAGCCAACAGGCTTACTCCCAGTGGTTACCGGGCCGGACGACTGGCCCGTGCTTACGAACTGAATGGAAAGCCGCTCAAAGCGCTGGAAGTTCTTGATGAAGCCCTGCGCCAAAACCCTCGTGACGGCTTCCTCTTGCGTCAGTATAATAGCCTCAGGGATAAAACCACAGACCAAGCAAGAATAGCAGACAACAGTGACAACTTAGCCCTGTCTCCCAAAAGTGATATTGACGAAGACGATCACCTGCCCTACGCCGAACAGATCAGGGCCAAACTGCAAAATCTTGATGCGGCTGAAGCAGTTAAACAGCTGGAGAAGCTAATCAAGATCGGGAAGCGAAAAAACAACCCCTACCTGCACCTGCTGCATGGTGACCTGCTGCGCGAAGCAGGTGATGAAGAAGCAGCTATGCAGGCCTATAGCCGGGCCCGTGAGCTTGATCCACAAAATATGATAGCCCTTTCCCAACTGCTCTTCAGTCTGAGACGCCTTGAGCGTAAAGAAGAAGCCTGGCCGCTGCTCAAGCTCTTACTCTATCATCGCCCCGGGGATGTGACGGCTAAATCTTCCCTGATTAAAGACGCCCTGAGCCTGGGGAAAGAAAAAGAGACCCTGCTTTTTTTTGAAGAATTGTTGCACAAATATCCTGAACGGAAAGAACTATACGGGACTATCCGTAAATTGCACAACGCAGTAACCCGTAAAGAGGGGAATAGCTAGCAAGATGAAAATCAGCGACCTTGTAACGATCCCCCCGGTACGTACTGTCATCCGCCTTGCCGACCTGGGCGACAGCAGCCTGCGGCGGCACATGGTCGAGTCATTCGTTTTTACCGGCGAAGTATCATTTACCATTGCAACGATTCTGAAAAAAATTGCCACTGCCCGGGGTGAAGGCTTTTTCGTCATCGGCAATTACGGTTCCGGCAAGTCTCACCTCTTGAACACTCTCAGCCTGGCCATTGGAGACAGCGAAGCTCGTCAAATGTTTATCAACTCCTGTCTCGAAGGAAGCGGTCCGGAAACTGATTTACCGGCACTAATTGAAAAAGCTGCGGCAAAAATCCCCCTGGTAGTTGAAATTTCCCTGGTTGAACACAGCAACCGGGAAAATCTCGAACAGATTGTGCTCAGAGCTGTGAAGGACAGGCTGCCTGCTCCCTCCGGAAAAAGCGAAGAAGGTGCCATTGAAACTAATGAGGCATTGCCACGCCGCGAGGCCTTTGCGGCAATGAAGCGAAGCCTGGACGAGCAAAACTATGGCGGCCTTCTTCTGCTAATCGATGAACTTTCCGAGTTTCTTCGTTCAAAAGAGAATCCCCGCGCCTACAACGAAGATATTCGCTTCCTGCAATACTTAGGTGAATTTGCCGAATCAATACCGGCCTGGATAATCGCTACCATGCAGGAAAATATAGAAAACACCGGATCCCTCACAGGCGAGTTGTTACATAAAATAAAGGATCGCTACCCGGTCCGTTTTCAACTCTCGGGGCAACACGTAAAGGAAATTGTCTCCGGGCGCCTGGTTCGGAAAAAAGAGGGGGCAGAGGCTAAGCTGCAAGACATTTATAATACCCTGCAGAGCGCATTTACGAAACTCCCTTTTTCTCACGAAGACTTCATCAACCTTTACCCAGTTCACCCTGCTACTGTAGAAATACTCGATGAACTGCGACCAATTTTTTCCCAGCATCGTGGGGTGATCGACTTTATTCACTTCCGCCTGGCGGGCGATCCGGCACGCGACATTGAAGCTTTCACTGATCGGCCGGCCGAAGAACTGCTTACACCCGACCAGATCTTTGATCACTTCCGTGATCGCCTGCGTGAAACAGTTGAAACCAGCCCTTACAGTGAACAGGTTTTTCACCATTACGAACGTGAAGCCAGACGCCTCTTCGATGACCAATCCGATGCCCGTATGGCCTTACGCCTGATCAGGCTACTCATTTTAGGGGCTATTGTCCGGGCTCCCCGTTCTTTCAGCGCCAGGGAGCTGGCTGAGTTGCTGCTTCATCGCTACAGCAGCCTGGAAAGCAGCATCAATTACGAGTATATTGGTGAGCTGATGAACATAATTGTCGCTCACGGAGCCTATATCTCAACCCGCGAAAAAGAGGATGAAACCCATTACACCATTGACCTGAAAGCAGATGTAGGCCTCCTGCTTGAGAAAAAAATAGAAAAGCTGAAGAACGAATTGCAACCCGGCGACAGGCGTATCATTGATACTATCTTACCCTGGGCCGATGATAATTACCTGCCCCTGAAAGAGTTGCAGCAGGAGCAGGAACAAGACACTGTAATTACCTGGCAAAACACCGGGCGCAGCGGTAAAATTATCTTTCGCAATCCGGCAGAGTCAGATCACAAAACCCTCGCTTCCCTGGAACAAGAACTGGCGGACGGTGAAAGAGATTTCGTTTTTTTCATTACTCCACCTGCCACCGTTAATGAAGAGGCCGGTTCTCCAGACCCCTGGCAAGCCCTCTTTGAAAACTTTAGCGATGAAATGCGCCGCTGCCTGGCCATCTGGATCCCACGTCAGATCAGCAATGCCGAAGAAGAAATCCTGCGTAGTGCCTATGCGCACCAGCTGTTGGCTGATGAATACTCTGCTGACAACAGCCCGGTCGGAAAACAAATTAACAGGCAACTGAACCTGCTGCTAGGTGAAGAAAAAAGCAGGGTCAAAGAGCTTTTTCGCAAGATTTACCTGCAGGGGCACCTCAGAGTCGGCAACCAGAGGCTCTCTCCTTCTTCCATAGGTTACCTGCCCTTTGTTGAGCTGGTTAACCGCATTGCCGCAGATATATTAAAGGAACGCTATCCCCGCCATGCTGAAATACGACCGCTGGGCGAACAGGTTTCCGGCAGCCTGATGCAACGCACTCTCGACCTGCTCTTTTCACCGGAACTGGAAGCCGATGAACTGGAAAGGGGGATCAGGCTTGTAATCGAGAATTACGTTGCTCCTCTTGGGTTGGTAAAAAAGAAAGGGCAGGGTTTCCAGCTGCAGATCAACCCAAAGACTTCACCCCTGACAGCTGAATTCCTGGCCTGCCTGCCGGAAGAAGGACGTATAGCCCTTAACCAGATCTACCGAAACCTTAGCCAGGGGCCTTTTGGCTTAAGTAAAACAGGCTTTCAGATTCTTGGCATGGCCATACTACTCAGCGGCGCAGCCTCGGCTTACCAGGGTGGTAAACACCTGGCCCCTAACCAGATCAACTACTACCGGTTTTGGAATATTGAAGAAGTCGGACCCGGCACCCTGATCCGGCCTGAGTTAGAGAAAGTGCTCGGCGAGGTGCCCTTTTTACCGGTCAAGCTACGCTCCAAACCGCTTACTTTCGCTGCTCAGCAGCAAATATGGGAAGCTGTTATTGGTTTCAAGGTAGAGTGGACCAACAAGTCAGCCGAAATCAGACGCCAGGTTGAAAAACTTGAAGGACACCCCTCATTGGGTGCTGTCAACTGGGACCATATTCGCAAAACTGTTGATCGCCTACAGGCTTTCCTGTCCGAAGTGAAAACTTCTTACGCTTCGCGTGAAGGTCTGGAACGTTTTCTTGCCGCCTACCAGTCTTCGCCACTCTTTTCCTCAGACTGGCAGCGTCTTAATGCTATCGACAACTTTTTCAGCACTGATTTGCCTGAAATTCTGCGCATAGCCGCTTATCTTCGTGACGAAAGGCTGGTTATTCCAGCAGGCGAAAAATTCAGCGCTCTCGACAGGCGCCACCGGTTGCTAAAAGACTTGCTTGGCGAAGAAGCCCTGATCTGGGAAGATAAGTACCGCGAGCGTCTGAAACGCGAATTTAATCAGTTTCGCAGTGAATACAGCACTCTCTACCTGGCAGAGCACAGTGAAACTGTCGGACCTCAGCGCATAAAGCCCTACAGGGCATTAACTGAAACTACTCCTTACCGCCTGCTGGAACAACTGGGCCAGATCAACACTCTCGTCGTAGACAATGACCTGGTCACTGTCAATCGTCAGCTATCCCGGGCCCTGGAGAAAGAATGTTCAGCGGCCGATGAAATAAGCCTGCAAGAATCTGCCGCCTGTTCATGCGGGTATACCCTCGGTGAAGAAGTGACCCTGCCGGAACGGGAAAAAATTGAAAAAGAGGTCCTTTTAGGGGTCAAAGCCTACTTGCAGGCCCTGCAGGAGCCCGAGGTGCGCCACAAACTTGAAGCACACGCCAACCACCTGGAACTTGTCGGGCGTCGCCGCGATGCCGAGCCCCTGCACAAACTCCTCCATCTGGATACAGACTCGCCACCGGACCGCCTAAGCGAAAAAGTAAAAGAACTTCTGAAAAGCTCTATCGTCAACATTATCAATCAGGCTCTTACCGGTAATGCAATTATAGCCGAACGCTCGCTTGATGATCTGCAAGAGCTTTTAGAAAACAGGGTCTTTCACCATAAGCAGTTGCAGGACCTTTTCCAAACCTGGCTAACCCGCGGTGATAACACTCCCCCTGCTTATATAAGGATTAGCCATAAACAGGCCGCTTCTTCAGGAGAAAAGAGCGACAGGGAATCACCCGGCGAGAAAGGCCTTGCTCCCCTGGATTATCTTGAAAGAAAGCAACCGCAGTTGTTGGCAACCGCCTCCAGGATTGGACCGGAAAAGCTTTTCGCCCTGGCCCTGCTCTATGGCTGGTTCAATCAATACAAGCTCCAGACTGATGGAGATGCTCTCATTGGCAAGCACGTCGCAGAAGAGGCGGGCAGGGCCAACCTGTCAGAAGAACCGGAGGGAATCCTAAAAAGCCTGGGTAATTTGCTGCTTACCGACAGGCACGAGCTTAGAGCTTCATTTCTCGAGAAAGCTGCCGAAAAAGCGGTTTTCTATATATCAGCAACAGAAATGCTTGAGCTTTACCTGAAAAAAAGCGGAGCCCTGCTGCATCGTTTTGAAACCCTGCTCGACTTTTTTCTCGACGAACCTTTTTTCCCGGCCCTGAGCAGGGAAGCGGCAACACGCCTGGCTGTGCAGATTTCAGCCGAAGAATCGGTTCCTCAACTGAGCGTAATGGCAGGAATACTGCGCGAGTCATCCCGCAGCAGCGCCAGGGAACCGGTTGGGCTGACCGAAAGCCATTGCCTCTACAAAGCCGCGGAGCTGAAGATCCTGCAAACCGCCGCTGAAAGCAATCTCATGCTGCATGAAGCAGAGGCAATCGCCGCCTCACCTCCCGATAACGATAAGAACTGGGAACGATTATACAGGATAATCTATCCTTTCGAGCTATCCCTTGGCAGGCTTGAAGAAAGTTCTTCCCGCAACCTACTTTCGGATGTGATAACCAGAAGATGGCGGCGGCGTTTCTTATCAACCTTAGAATCACTGGAGCGAGCTTTTTCGGATTACCTGGAGCATGATGCCCCTCCGCGCCGGCAAACCCTGCGTTCACTACTGCAAAAAATAGCGCAGTGGGCCGGTAATGAAAGCGGTGTCAGGGGATTTTACCTTATCATCATAGACGGTGCCCGCCTTGATACCTGGAACGCCCTGCTGGAACTGGCCCTGAAGACTTATCCTTTCCATACATTACGCGAGGGCCTGCTCTGGGCCGATCAACCAACAGTCACCGAAACACAGCTGCAGCCCCTGAAAGAAGCCGGCCTGCTGGGACACATGCTAAATATGAATGATAGCCTTATAGCAGAGCTGGTTGCCGACCCGGCATCATTTTTAGATGCCGTTGAAAACCGGATCGAAACAGCAAAATCGCAGCCGTCCAGCAAAGCGATCAAGTTTGGCTTTGTAGACGACAAGATTCATACTTCTCGTGATCCCCTGCCGCAGCTGATCGAAGAACTAAACCTTAGCGCAAAAAAACAGTTCCATCCTCTGCTCGAGTATCTTCCACCAACCGCAGTTGTTTTACTGGCCGCCGATCACGGATTCAAAACAAACCACTACCATGACAGGCATAGCAAAGAAGAACCGCTCTACCTGCATGGTGGTGATAGCTTCTTCGAAACTCTCGCGCCCTGGGTGTTGCTGCGCAAGCGGGGCCAAAGCTGAAAATAATGCCCGGACCAATCAACCGGAACCGACAAGGAAGGTGTCAGGATTGGAAATTGATTCAAAATCTGTTGGCTTGACCATGAAAGAATTTAGAACCACCATAACACAACGGCAAATCAATAATTACGCCGCTGCAGTGTACGACCCCAACCCCTGTTACCTTGACGACAGAAGGGCTGATGGTTTGCTGGCACCACCCACTCTGGCTGCGGCGATTACCTGGCCGATCATTCAAAACATTTATGATTACCTGGATCTCGACTACCCCCCTGAGGTTTTGTTCCAGATCGTTCATTACAGCGAGCAGCTAATCATTCACCGACCGCTGAAAGCCGGTGATACGATCAGGATCGAGGGAGAAATCGCCGCCGTTATACCAGAGAAAAATGGCACCCATGTGATCTTTAAATTACCGGCCTCGGACGGTAAAGACCAGCCGGTTTTTACCGAGTATATAGGCGGCATGTTGCGTGGGGTAAAGTGCCTTGACCAGGGAAGGGGAATAAATAATATTCCCCCACAGCCGCGAACAGAACCAGCTGCTGCTCCGCTCTGGGAGGTTTCGCTGCCTATCAGAAGAGAAGCATGCTACATCTATGAAAGCTGTGCCAATGTAGTTTTCCCGATCCATACTTCTCCCGCCTTTGCGGAAAGCGTGGGCCTGCCCGATATTCTCTATTACGGTATTGCTACCCTGGCCCAGGCAGTGCGGGAACTGGTTAATCGGGAAAACGGTGCCGACCCGGCCAACGTAAAAATACTTGGTTGTTATTTCCGGGGGATGGTTTTACCGGACAGTTTCATTCGCGTTCAGTTGCTCAAGCGTGAAAAAAGTAACCATGATCTGGACCTTTTTTTCAGGGTTCTCAACCAGAATGGTAAAGAAGCAATCAGCGACGGTTACATGAAGATTGCCCTTTAATCAACAGCAGGCAGGATAAACACTTTTCAAAGCGAATTATTTCAGCATGAGCATAAGCTTCATCATGCATGGCAAGTATTATTAAAACAGGAGGGAAAGTTTTGAGCGACACCGCTTGGAAATTACCGCTGCTTAATTCATACACGGAAAAATGGGCTAAAGAACTCCCGGATAAACCGGCCTTGATTCAACACGAGGACGAAAAAACCATAACCTACAAAAAATTCAACAGCCTGGTCGACTTCTTCGCCCTGCGCCTGCTTGATATGGGCATCAGAAAGGGCGACCGCATTGCAACCATGCTGGTCCTCATCCCCGAACATGTCATCCTCATGTACGCCTGCTTTAAGATCGGAGCCATCATTGCTCCGCTTGATGTTCGCCTCAAGGAAATGGAAGTTGTACGCGACCTTGAAAAAATTAAACCGAAAGCCTTCTTTTTCCTTGGCAAAACACCGGTTATTGATTTCCGGGAAATGGGCAAGGCAGTCAGGGACAACTGTCCCTACGTTGAACACCTGGTCCAGTTCACACCGGACCCACAGCCCGGTGACCTGATCGAGGGAGCCATATCAATCACCGAGATGATGGCCAAGGGACGACTGATCGGTCTGAAGCTAAAAAATATTTTTACCCGTAACCTGGAAAAAGCCTATGCAAAAGTTGATACCAAGACACCGGCATTGATTATTTATACCACCGGCACGACCGGTGAGCCAAAACCAGCGGTCATGTGTCATGAAAATATTATCGTCCAAAATGAGGTCCTCAACCGGGGAGTCGGTCTTGACGGTAATAACATGGTCATGCTGGTCAACCTGCCGCCCAGCCATGTCGGTTGCGTAACAGAACAGCTCATGACTACCCTTTACCTGGGCGGAACAGCTGTCCTCTTGCGCATATTCGATCCAAAACTGACCCTGGAAGCCATTGAAAAATGGAAGGTGGGCATTTTCGGCCAGATTCCAACTCAGTTCCGCCTGGAATGGGCTTTGCCTGAATATAAAGATTACGACCTGAGCAGCTTAGAATATGCCATCTACGGAGGTTCGGCGGTCGATACGGTATTTCTCAGGCAGCTGGCAGAAATGGCCCCTAATTTCGGGACCGGTATCGGCATGACCGAAACGGCCGGTTTTTATACTTTCACTCCCAAGGGTATCTCAGTAGAGGAAATGGCCGGCCAGGTTGGCATGGCTTTCGAAGATCTGGCCCCGGTGACCATTCGCAAGCCTGTTCAGGAAGACGGTAGTGCCGGAGAGGAGCTGCCCGACGGTGAAATTGGAGAGATCTGTGTCAGCGGTCCAATAGTATTCCAGGGCTACTATAATATGCCCGAGGAAACAGACCGGGCTATCACCCGCGACGGCTGGCTGTACACCGGCGATCTCGGCTACTTCAAGGATATGGGTAGTTACAGGGCCCTTTACCTGGCCGGCAGGCAAAAATTCGTGATCAAGCAGAAGGGCTTCCAGGTATTTCCTGACGAAGTGCAGGATTTCATCGCCTCGTACCGTAAAGTCGATGTGGTCGATGTGGTTGGCATCAAGCACCGGGTTTTTGACGAAGGGATATTTGTCTTTGTCAGGCCGAAAAAAGGCGAGCAGCTTACCGTTGAGGAAATCATGGAGCACTGCAATGGAATCGCCTCTTATAAACGGCCCCAGCATGTTGAGGTATGGCCTGAAGACAAAGATTTTCCCCTGACCCGGGTTGCCAAGATCGACAAAAAAGAGCTGAAAATATTAGCTGAAACGATTGTCGAAGAACTGCGGAGCGCAGGTAAGTGGGACACCAAATAATCGGAGCTTGTAGTTCGGATGTAAAGAGTTAAGGAACCAGGGTGTCGGGAGAGTTTTCTTCCGGCCCCTTTTCATTTTCCAACTGTCATTGATAACTTCTTAGCATTTGGTCCATCCCGGCAGTGGTGCGAATTTCTCCATCCGGCATAACCCAGAGAGCTTCAAGTCCGATAATACTTTCTGCCAGGGCCAGGCTTTCTTTGTAGTCAAGTAAGAATAGCGCTGTAGACATAAAGTCGGCAACCCCTGAATCTTTAGCTACCACTGTTACCGCCCTGTAATAGACGGCGGGCATCAGGGTCTGCGGGTCAATCAGGTGGTGAATCACTTCACCATCAACAACATAATAACGCTGGTAATCACCACTGGTATCAACGCTACCTTCAGTTATGTAGATCACATCGAGTAGTTTTTCGCTGCCGCCAAAAATTGAAGCCCGGGGATCCTGCACACCCACACCCCAGTGCTCACGATCTTCAGTAAGTGGCAGACCGATAGTCCTGATGTTTCCTCCGGCGCTGATTATAGCCGAGCGTAAACCCTTTTGTTCAACTTCCCTTGCCACCAGTTCCAGGGCAAATCCTTTCGCAACAGCTCCCACATCGATGCTCATGCCCCGATCGGGCAGGAAAACCGTCTTTTGCTCAAGATCAATAATAACCCGCTCAAGGTCGCTGGCACCGGCAGCTTCATGCAGCAAATCCAAAGGCGGAAGAGTAGCTTTTTCCGGATCGTAATAAGCATCTTCGCGATAACGATGCCAGATTGCCAGCACAGGCCCCATCGCTATATTGACCGACCCGCCTGTTCGCTGTGACCATTGCTTCGAAAAGAGAAGCAGGTCTATAATATCCTCGTCAACTGCCACCGGATTGATCCCGGCCTGATCATTGACTGTTTTCAGGTTATTAATCCCTTCATAATCATTATAGATATCGTAGAGGCGATGCAGCTCCTGCAAACGTTGATGAATAAAACTAAAATAAGCGTCAAACTGTTCCTCATCTTCGGTGTAGGCGACAACCCGAACCAGGGTATCGAAGCTGTCGAGGATGCTGGCCGAATACCTGTTATACTGCTTTCCACCATTGCCCGTGCAGCCGTACCATATGAGGAGCACTGTAACTAAAACAAGCAGAACGTTTCTTTTCATTATATTGTTGTTCATCTGTTAAGCTCAACTCCGAACCTGACCGGGTTATCAATGCCAGAGGGATCGGGGGCATCCCGGTAATCCCGGGATGCCCCCTGAAAATACAGACCTTCTTTAAAGGATAAATATTCTATGACGTTTAGTTTATATTTTCGGTAGCCTTCTCAAAGACACTCAAATAATCGGCAACGCTTATTGTCACTGCCGTTACCAGGTCAGGATCTCCCGGAGCATTGTTTTCATCGAGATCCATAGCTAGAATTTGATCCCATGTTTTGCCTACCATCCATTCCTCCAGGGCGGCAATCTGTTCGTCCCATTCTTTTTCAATGCCTGAAGCCCTGAGCATGCCATACTCATTGCCCAGTTCTTTCTTGGTCAGGTACTGACCGGCCCGGTCGGAAACAACCTGTCCTTCGGCATCGAATTCAACCCTGGTCTGGGCTGTATCAATCAGAACGCCATGGATCGTCGAATCAGCAGCAGAAACAAAGCCGACTATAACTGTATCAACCTGGGCCATTGGCAGTATTTCCGTATCATTAGCCAATGTGTAACCTACAGAACGGTCAATCGAAACATCAGTGCCAAAACCGATAATCTGAGCGCCAGGTTCAACTGAAACCGCATTATTATAGGCTTTTTCAAGGGCACTGATATAATCAGTTACAGCTATTGTAACCATTGTAGCGAGATCGGGATCGTCAGGCGCCCCACCTTCGGTCAAGTCAAGGGCTTTGATTTCATCTACCGTCCGGCCGATCATCCAAATTTTCAGATCCACAATCTGCTCATCCCATTCCGCACCAATTCCGGAGGCGGCACGCATGCCGTAATCGTCGCCCAGTTCTTTTTTAGTTTTAATCTCTGCCGTTAAATCGGAAGTAACCTGAAGATCTTCATCAAAATTAACCCTGGTCTGGGCCGCATCAATAAACAGGTTGGCTACCCTGCCTTCGCCGTCGAAAGCGGCAACCACAATCACGTTATCTACCTGGGCTATGGGCATGATTTCATTTTCGGGGTCATAATCAAGCGAACGATTTATGGAAGTAACAACACCCATCCCCAATGTAGAAAATGCAGCATCACCAGGGTCAGGCGCCGGCACTTCTTCGTCCGAAACCGCTTCCTCGGAAACCTCCTCTTCCGGCACTTGATCATCCGGAGCTTCACCACAACCTGCAATCATCACTAATGCCATAATCAAAACCAGCAATAAAAACAATCTTTTATTCAAAACAATTCCCCTCCTAACTAATTAATCATCTAGAGACACCTTTAAAATCATGGCTGTAAATAATTATTTCTACCGATTTACTATAATATATATTATACTAAATTACTTCACTTCGATCAAATAATACTTTACAGGTTAAATGCTAAACCTTCAATTTCCCGTAAACATCAGTATATGCCTTTAGTTTAAACCTCCCTTACCCTATAGTGAGCCTGAGACGGCAATAAATAGGGCGATACCAGTCAATCGATCAGTAAAACCCGACCGGCAATAACACCCAAATAGACGTAATATTATCTCAACAGAGTTGATCATCTTGCTTAATCGATAAAGACAAGCTATAATCTAATTATTATAATATTAACATATATAGAGGATGCTGTCATGTCAAATAAAATATTATCCCTGAATTATAACAAGTGTGATCCTGAAAAATGCAATAACGGTTACTGCCTGGCTGCTCATGCATGCCCGCTGAAAATTATTGAGCAGGAAGAACGTTCTGCCTACCCCTTTGCCGGCTCTTCAATTTGCAAGGGCTGTGCCAAATGCGTAAACGCCTGCCCCATGGAAGCGATACACCTGACCTGAGCACTTAATAGCCCTGTCAGCCATATTTTCTGTCGCTGCCTGGCAGATACACAGCTAAACTGCCGGAGCTCTATTGCCTCTTTACCGTTCAAAGATTACAATAAGAGAGGATTATCAAGCCACTGTATTTGCAATGGCTGAAAAATACGGAGGGATATAATGAAGTTACTAATTATCGGAGCAGGCGGTGTGGGGCAATCGGCGGCCATGATCATCAAGCGGGCAGGTGACAGAAGCTCCTGGGCAGAAAAAATCGTCATGGCAGATTACAACTATGCCCGGGCTGAAGAAGTGGTAAAAATGTGCAATGATTCCCGTTTCGTCGCGGAAAAAATCGACGCATCAGACACAGAAAACATCAAAACAGTATTGAAAAAGCATGGCATTAATTTCGTCATGAATGCGGTTGAACCAGTGTTTAACGAAACTATCTTTGATACCTGCTTTGACAGTGATGTAGGCTACCTCGACTGTGCCATGACTCTTTCCAAACGGCATCCGGAAAAACCGTTCGAACTGGCCCACATCAAGCTGGGCGACTACCAGTTTGCCAAGCATGAAGCCTGGCAAAAAGCCGGTCGCATGGCCATAGTCGGCTCAGGCGTCGAGCCCGGCATGGCTGATGTATTTGCCCGTTATGCAGAAAAACACCTTTTTGATACCATCGATGAGGTAAACATCAGGGACGGCGACAACTATACCATCCCCGGTCATGAAGGTGTCGCATTCGGCTTTTCTATCTGGACCACCATCGAGGAATGCCTTAACCCCCCGGTTGTCTGGGAAAAAGAGCGCGGCTGGTTTACAACCGAACCTTTTTCCGAACCGGAAATCTTTTCATTTCCCGGTGGCATCGGTGACGTGGAAGTTATTAACGTAGAGCATGAAGAAGTGATGCTGGTACCGAGAGTGATTGACTGCAACAGGGTCACTTTTAAATACGGCGTTCCTCCTGAGATGAGAACTTTACTATTAAACCTGCAGGAATGCGGGATGGACGATGCCGAAAGGAAGATCAAAGTTGGCGACAGTGAAATAACCCCCCGCGACTTCCTGGTCAAGGTTGTGCCAAACCCACTCGAGTTGGCTCCTAAAATGATCGGTAAAGGCTGTGCCGGAACCTGGGTGACCGGGACCAAGAATGGGAAGAGCAGATCTGTTTACCTCTACCAGGTTGCCGACAACCAGGAATGTTTTAAAAAGTACGGCACCAATTCAGTAGTAGCCCAGACGGCGGTAGGACCGGTTATCATGCTCGAGCTAGTTGCCAAAGGCATCTGGGATCTTAAAGGTGTGCATGGCCCGGAGTCTTTTGATCCCGATCCTTTCGTTGAAAGGTTAGCCGCTTATGAGTTTCCGGCAGGCCTGCAGGAAAAAGATTCCCAGTATGCCGAGATGGTCAACGAAGAAAGAATTATTGAGCCTTTAAAATAAGTGATTTACAAAACACTAATAGGCCGGTAGTAATCATTCTACCGGTCTTTATTTTAATATTTTGATCGCTGTTCCAAAAAAACTATCATCACCACTCCTTGTAATCAGGAAGGTAACTTATACCACGTTGCAGAATTAAGGTAAAAAGAGAGGAGTGATAGCGGTGAAAATTCTTGTCTGCATCGATGGCTCGGCTAACAGTCTTAAATGCGCGGAAGTGACGGCCCGTATGGTGGAAGACCTGGCTTTTAATGAAGTTGCCTTTATTTATGTTCATGACAGCAGCCAGTTTTTCCCCGATTACTGGCAGGGCAAATACCCTTTTACGACTGAAGAAGAAAAACAGTTTAAAAATCTTAACAAGAGAATCTCAGAAGAACATAAAAAGGTTTTCGCCGATGCCTTGAAATACTTCGAAAATCAGGACTTTGCGGTAGATACCATCTTAAAGGTTGGCCACGCTGCAGAAGTGATCGCCGAAGAAGCCGAAAAGGGTAGCTATGACCTGGTTGTTATTGGCAGAAGAGGAACCGGCGGAGTTAAAAAGCTTTTTATGGGCAGTGTGAGCAGCTCAGTGTTACAGCTGATCAAAAACAATATCCTAATCGTTAAATAAGACGCTGGACAGGGCAGGCAACCCTGTTCAGCGTCAACTTATAAAGATTATTATAACAAGCCTTTTAGCTATTGCACCCAATATCCTTGGCCACAAAACGCGGTTTTCGTTCGAGTTTGTGGACGGCATGGACATTGCGAATAGTCTTGGTTACTCCACGCATAACCAGAGAGTTGGTTTCGGCCGTCTGCCCACGATAACGCACGCCACTGAGCATATCTCCGTCTGTAATACCCGTGGCGGCAAAAAATAGATCCTCGCCCAGGGCAAGGTCTTCCAGCATCAGGATCTTGAAGGGATCTACATCACCAGGCTTTATTTCCTGCTTTTCGCTGCTCTCATCCCTGGGTATCAGGCGGCACTGCATGTCTCCACCCAGTATCTTCAGGGCTACGGCAGCAAGAACTCCTTCCGGTGCCCCCCCGATACCAAACAATATATCAACCCCTGAAGAATCAATCGCAGTAGCAATGGCCGCTGAAACATCACCGTCGCTGATCAGCTTAACTCTTGCTCCGGCAGCACGTATTTCAGCAATAACTTCTGCATGACGGGGGCGATCCAGGATAATCGCCGTCAAATCACGGACATCTCGATCCAACGCCCGGGCAACAGCCTTGAGATTATCTTCAACCGAAGCATCCAGATCTATACACCCGCGTGCTTTAGGTCCAACAGCAATTTTGTCCATGTAAAAAAAGTCCGGCGCTTTGAGCAGGCAGCCCTCCGGCGCTACAGCTACCACCGCGAGAGCATTGGGCAGCCCTTTAGCTACAAGATTTGTTCCTTCCAGAGGATCGACGGCTACATCAACACGTGGTTCTTCGCCAATACCGACTTTTTCCCCTATGTAGAGCATGGGTGCCTCATCTTTTTCACCTTCACCGATTACAACGGTACCATTAATGTGTACAGTGTCAAAAACAGCCCGCATGGCGTCAACGGCAGCCTGATCTGCCGCTTCTTTATCTCCACGCCCCATCAGGCGTCCCGATGCCAGGGCAGCTGCTTCAGTGACCCGGACAAATTCCAGAGACAATTCCCTTTCCACTGCTTAACCCTCCCTATGTTCTTGATCAGATTGGAAAATAAGCCTCAAATTGCTAATAAATCACACTTACTGCTAAACAAATCAAATTGCTTCGCGATCCAAGGGCATGCTCATGCAACGCGGTCCACCCCTGCCCCGTACCAGTTCTGAGCCGTCAATTTCAATCACATCAACTCCGTATTTACACAGGGTTTCATTAGTTGCTTCGTTACGGTCATAACAGACGACGGTTCCCGGCTTGATTGCCAGGGTATTCGTGCTGTCTCCCCACTGTTCACGGGCGGCAGTAATTTCATCGTTAGCGCCCGAGTAGATAATTTCTACACTTTTCAGGTTAAGCGCTTTGCGCAATGCTCCCTGCAGGCTGTAACCGTTACTGGCCTCAACACGGTTACTTTTACCCTTTTCCAGCCAGTAGACGTTTATGTTATCCCTGATGCCCGGATACATCAAAAACTTATCCCGATCGACCATGGTAAAGACTGTATCAAGGTGCATATAGGCCCGTTTTGTTGGCACCTGGATTACAACAATTTGTTTGAACAGTTCCTTGTCGACCAGGTACTTATGGGCAACCCACTCAATAGCTTCTTCCGTTGTTCTTTCACTAAGACCGACCATCAGGCTGTCCCGGTTTAGAACAAAGACATCGCCACCTTCAATCCCGTAGGGAATCTCTTCATGGAAGGCCAGGTCCACATCCTTAAAAAGACGGTGATACTTCTGAATCATCCGCAAAAATATTGTCTCCAACCTGCGAGCCGGTAAAAACATACTGCTTACCTGCAACTTTTCTCCCAGCATCGAACCATGATCTCTGGTAAAGTACATGTTCGGCAACGGGGCCAGGTAGAAGGGGTAACTGTCAAGAGTGAGATCACTTAAGGTGCGGTATCTTTTTAAATGCTGTACATCATGCTTGGAGAGGCCGGCGATAATGGTGGAAACCAGCTGTTCAGGGGGCAGTTCGTTGAGGTAATTATAAATAGCATCGAGAACCTCGGGCTCAATCAGGGGGCTCGCTTTAAGATGCCTCTTGATTAGCTCACTTTTCACTTCCCCATCATCAACAATATCCTTCAGCAGCTGATCGACATAAAACACCTGTACGCCATTGTCAAGTAGCGCCTGGGCAAAACCATCGTGCTCAACCTTGGCCTTGGCCAGCCAGGGAATCTCATCAAATAGCAGGTCTTCCAGATACCTGGGCGTCAAATTGGTCAGTTCCAATCCCGGCCTGTGAAGCAAAACCTTTTTCAATTGCCCTATTTCCGACCATACCTGCATAGATTCTTTCACCTTAGTCCCTCCCCCATCCTATTTTCAAATTATTATTAATATATTCGCTCATTATCAGCCAATTACCTGTATTCCAGGCAGAGTTATTTACACAATTCATCACATGCTTGCAATTAACTGGTCTCTATGATAGGGTTAGAACGATATTAAGCGGAGCATACTTAAACAAAACGATGAAAGTGAAGGGTATTTCCGTTCGTTATGGGAATGCCCTTCTTTTATGATCGTGATTTTCATAAAAATGCTTCCCGCAAAATGATTAAAGATTGGAAAGGATTTAGATTAAATGGCAACTTTTTATCAGTTTGGCCTCAGCGAAGAGGTAATCAGGGCCACTGCTACTATGGGCTTTGAAGAAGCTACAACCATCCAGGAGCTGGCAATTCCAATTGCCATTGAGGGCAAAGACATTATTGGTCAGGCCCAGACCGGCACAGGTAAAACGGCGGCTTTCGGTATTCCGATGATCGAAAGCTGTTCTGCCGAAAGAAAAGAGATCCAGGGATTAGTGATCACGCCAACCAGGGAGCTGGCTGTTCAGGTAGCAGAAGAGATCAATACCATCGGTCAGTACAAAAAGATCAGGGCTCTACCCATCTACGGCGGTCAGGACATTGCACGGCAAATCAAAGCCCTGAAGAATAAACCGCAGATCATTGTCGCCACCCCGGGGCGCCTGATGGATCACATGCGCAGAAGACTAATCCGCTTACAAGGTATCACCATGGTAGTCTTGGACGAAGCAGACGAAATGCTCAACATGGGCTTCCGTGAAGATATTGAAAACATTCTCAGGGATGTGCCGGAAGAACGGCAAACCCTGCTTTTTTCCGCAACGATGCCCGGACCAATTAAGGATCTGGCCCGGCATTTCATGCGTGAACCTGAATTTGTCAGTATCAAAAGCAAGGAAATGACTGTTCCCAGCACCGACCAGTATTATTACCAGGTTAATGAAAAAGAAAAATTCGATGCTCTCTGCAGACTTCTCGATTTACATGCACCTGAAGCAGCGATAGTCTTCGCCAGGACAAAAAGGCGTGTTGATGAACTGCTGGAAGCTTTAACCAAACGGGGCTATTCAGCGGAAGCAATTCATGGTGATCTGACCCAGGCCAAGCGGGACAGCGTTATGCGAAAATTTAAAAATATGTCAACGGAAATACTCGTTGCCACAGATGTCGCTGCACGAGGTCTCGATATCGGTTCTGTGACCCATATCTATAACTTTGATATCCCCCAGGACGCCGACAGTTATGTGCATCGTATCGGTAGAACCGGACGTCTTGGCAAACCGGGTATTGCCTCCACCTTTGTCTCACACCGTGAGATTAGTCATCTAGAACAGATTGAGAGATCTACCAGGAGAAGAATTGAAAGAAAACCGGTCCCGACAATCAGTGAAACCATCGAAGAACAACAGCGTCTGACTGCAGAAAAACTGATGCAGATCATTGAAGATGGAGAGCAACTACAATACAAAGAAACTGCCCGCGAGCTGTTAGAAAATGCCACTGCGGATTCTTTACTCGCAGCAGCCCTGAAATTACTGACCAAGGAACCTGATTTGACCCCGGTAAAGTTAACACCTGAAGAACCATGGCCCAAAAAGAAAGGAAAATCCTTTGAAAAAAGGCAAAAGCCATACTTCCGCCAAAAGCCGGGTAGCAGTAGAGGTCGCAGCAAACAAATGCACAAGCAAAAAGGCGGTTATACCGGAGATAGAAATCGATAATCGCCACTTCCGCCTGGATTTTGACCTGGCGCAGGGTATTCCCTGCGCCGGTTGTTTTTAATCGTGAACTTTCTGCAGTTCTTCAGCTGCCAGGTCAAAAATACTTCCGGTAACCGGCAGCTGCTCTTCTCTCATAAATTCCGGAAGGTTATCGTGGGCAGGGCCAAGTCCGGCTTGTAGATTAAACTCCCGCTCCACCCTTAAAGCAGCGGTTGCAGCATCAAGCAGCTCTTGTCCGCTGCCCGCCATACCTTTGTAGTGCTCGAGCAATTTAGCCAGTTTATCCAGATGTTCCCCGAGGGCAGGCATGACAAAAACACAGAGCCCCATGCTGTCGGCAAACATAGCCAGAGTTTGAAATTTACGAGATAGTTCAACCTGCGGCTGAGGGTCTGTGTGATCAACCTGAGCCCTGATTGTATTACCGGCCGTATGATCCGCACCCATTGGAGAAGTGGCAAAGGTAACCCCCAGCCCTTTGATGCTTCTCGGGTCATAGGCAGCCATGGCCTGCCCTTTAACGGCAGGAATGCGTCGCGATCCGAGCACTTTGCCGGTAATAACCGCTCCCTGGCCCAGAACTCGACCCAGGATAGTATCGGCAGATACTTCTTCAAGCAGGCCGGCAGCCCCGTCTGCATCACCAAAGGGAATTAGACCCTGATCCATGGCGACACCGATAACAGCACCCATTTCAATTGTGTCCAGGCCCAGGTCATTGCAGGTGTAATTGAGGCGGGCAATATCATCAAGGTTACCAATACCCAGATTAGATCCCATTAAACCAATTGTTTCATACTCGAGTGGAGCCACAATCTCCTGACCGTCACTTCCGGCATAAATATTCGAACACTTAATGACACATCCCGGCATACAGGAATGCGTTGTTTCTCCTTTGCCTCCCCTTTTTGTGATCACCTCGTAAAGATATTCTCCATCAATACGGTTGGCAAATTCGTAACTACCGGCCGAAAAGTTTCGGGTCGGCAGGGCATTAAGGGCGTTGGTGCGGGTTGCCATAGCTGCAGTCCCGTATTTGGGGTAGGTTTCACCGGTGGCAGGGTTTTCTTTGAGCATTTTAACCAGTTCTTTATTTAACTCCTGAAATGCTTTGCGATCATGATAGCTAATGGTTTCTACTCCACGGGGATCGAGGACAATAGCCTTCAATCCTTTCACACCCATCACAGCGCCAAGTCCACCCCGACCCATAAAGCGGCTGGGCCGGCCTTGCATATCGGTGTTGGTTATACCGGCAGCGCTGTATCCTCTCTCACCGGCGGGCCCGATCAAAATAAGCGACACTTTTGGGCCATAACGCTCAAAAAGCAGCCCGGCCGACCTGTAAACCCCTAACCCGGCATTTTCAGCAGGCCTCAGCTCCATTTGATCTTTACTGATGTATAAGTATTTATTGTAAGTAGTGCTGCTTTCTCCTTCTATGATCAGCGCTTTAATACCGAGTTTACTCAGGGCCAGGGCGGCTGTGCCGCCGGCATTTGCCTCTTTAATACCTCCGGTCAGGGGGCTCTTGCCACCTGCCGATAAACGCGATGAACTTGATAAAAAACTGCCGCCTAACAATCCCGGCGCAAAAACAAGCTTGTTGTGCTTACCTAGCGCTTCACAAGCCGGATCGACCTCATCGCTTAAAATTTGCGCTGTTAAAGCCCTGCCGCCCAATTTCTTATACTTCTCTGCTACCTGCTCTTTACCTATAGTTCCATCTGTTAGGTTCAAACGAATTATTTTATCCACTACTTCAACCTCCATTTTATAAATTAACCACCCGCCATGGGTGAGAAAAGATCAACCCTGTCTTGATCAGAAAGTACATAATCCGGGCTAACCTGCCTGCCGTTAACTATAATCAGGCCAACCCAGTCTGACGAAAGTCCTAAAGACTTTAACAAACCTTCTACAGATGAACCCTGGCTTAAAGTGAAGCGTACTATATCTTTATCGGCAAAACCTTCTGGTTTCACTTTACTGATTAGGGTATCATGAAGCGAAACATTTATTTCCACCGGGTACCACCATGTAGTTTTTTATAACGGCTTTTTATCCC
>CAZVLE010000057.1:0-7198 GCA_964627855.1 uncultured Syntrophomonadaceae bacterium
TCCCGAAAGATATGATTGGTGGTAATATCACCTGAGCCAATATCTTCAGCAAGCGCGTTGTCAATTATTTTCTCCACAACTGCCCAGTTCAAAAACACCGCTTTTCCCCCTTGCTCAATCATTATTCGAGCCGTCGCTTCGGTAGTGCGCTCCACAACTTTTATTGCGGGCCAGAGCAGCTGAGACAACAGCATGTGCTGTAACTATTTTATTCTGCAATTCCAGGCAGGTGTGGTTTTTTACCTTCAGCGGCGCCTGGGCAGCCATAGCTAAAATCTCTGCAGTGGCCTTTTTCAAGCCGGCAGTATTACGGACAATTCCGGCATGCTGTTCCATCAGGCTTCGTAATTTCTGATCCTGAATAGCACATTCTTCTTCGTTCAGTTCAACCTCTTCATTCCAGTCTGCTGCAAAGTGAGCCGGCTTCCCTGGACGAACCCAGTCTGTTGCCGCAGCCCTGGCAGTCCTGGCTCCGTAAACAAGGCACTCGAGCAGTGAGTTACTTGCCAGCCTGTTAGCCCCGTTTACCCCGCTGCAGGCTGTTTCACCACAGGCGTACAGGCCCCGCAGTTTTGTCCTGCCCCAGGTGTCTGTTAAAATCCCGCCCATCAGGTAATGCGCTGCCGGAGAAACGGGGATCCATGTTTTTTCGGGATCCAACCCGACATCAATAAGTCTCTGCCAGATCGAGGGGAAGCGGATTTTAAAATGTCCGGCAGCAAAGCCCGTGGCATCAAGATAAACTTTTTCACCGGCTCCAAAGATTTGCTCGTGAATTCCCCTGGCAACTATGTCACGGGGAGCCAGCTCTGCAGCAGGGTGATATGATTGCATAAACTGTTCCCCGGCACTGTTTCTCAGCACAGCTCCCTCACCACGAACTGCTTCTGATATAAGAAAACCACCTGCAGCGGGGTGATCAAGAGCTGTAGGATGGAATTGTATAAATTCCATGTTCATGAGGGCTGCCCCGGCCCGTAGAGCCATGGCAATACCGTCACCGGTTGATTCGGCAGGGTTTGTCGTTGTCCTGTAGATCTGGCCTATTCCCCCGGTGGCGATAACTACCGCTCCGGCATGCACGGCCAGTAAACCACCTTTGCTGTTTATAACCAGGGCTCCCTTGCAGCGGCGGTGGCTGGTTAAAAGATCAACGGCCATAACCTGTTCCATGATTGTTATGTTCGGTGAATTGTTTACATGCGTTATCAGGGTTTTGCAGATTTCCCGACCGGTAGTGTCACCCCCGGCATGGATAACCCGTGGCCGGCTGTGAGCCCCTTCTATGCTAAAATTAAGCTTTTCGTCTTTACAGTCAAAGGGAGCCCCGAGCCTGATCAGTTCTCTGACATGGCGGGGTCCCTCTCTAACCAGGATTTTAACTGCCCTTTTGTTGCAGAGTCCTGCCCCGGCTTTAATTGTATCCTTGTAATGGCAGGCAGGCGAGTCTTTCTCTCCCAGGGCTGCGGCAATACCACCCTGAGCATAGTAAGAACTGCCACCAAGCAGGGTGATTTTAGAAAGCATCAGAACCCGGCCATAGCGAGCCAGATTGAAAGCAACATATAACCCGGCCAGACCACTGCCGATGACCAGAAAATCTACATATTCTTCATCTATTTCCCTGAGATTAAAATTAATCAAATAACGTGGGAACATTTATAATCCTCATTAGCTGACCATCAGCATTCTTTCTAAGGCCCGATAAGCCTTTTCCCTGACTTCCCTCGCTACGGTTATACAGGGTTGCATAGTTTCAAGAGCATTTCTTATTTTCTGGAGGTCAATAAGCTTCATGGTCGGGCAAATCAGATCCGGGGATAAAAGGTGAAACTGCTTGTGGGGATTCTGGCTTTCGAGAGTATAAAGAACACCCTTTTCGGTGCCAACAACAATATGAAGGGCTTTACTTTCCCGGGCATATTTAAGGATAGCTGAAGTGCTTCCAACATGATCGGCCAGGGCCACCACCTCCGGCCTGCATTCAGGGTGGACAGTAATAACGCTATCAGGATATATCTCGCGAGCCTTTTTGACATCGGCCACGGTAACATTATGATGAGTGTTGCAATTACCTTCCCAGGCTATGATCTTTTTATCTGTCTGCGTCGATACATAGTGAGCCAGGTTTTGATCAGGAACAAATAGAACCTCTTTTTCAAGAAGCGAGTTTACTACCTTGACAGCATTTGCTGACGTGCAGCAGATGTCACTGAGAGCTTTAATCTCAGCAGAACTGTTTACATAGCATACTACTGCCGCCTCAGGGTGCTCCATTTTCTTGTCCAGCAAGCCGGCGGGAGTGATCGTTTCGGCCAGTGGACAACCGGCCTCCAGATCGGGAAGTAAAACTATTTTATCGGGTGAAAGGATTGCGGCACTCTCGGCCATAAAATGGACCCCGCAAAAAACTATTACTTCGGCATCCGTCTCAGCAGCCTGCCGGCTCAATTCGTAACTGTCACCCCTGTAATCTGCTATGGCCTGAACTTCATCAGGCTGGTAGTAATGGGCCATGATTATTGCTTTTTTTTCTGACTGTATGGCCTTAATGAGGATGGGTAGTTCTTCGCTCTGCAATATAATGCCATCCCTTCATAAGTTATTAAACCTGAAACTGCAGCGACCTGGGTAGGGTAAACTTAAAATATAACCTGATTATACAGGACTGGAAGCGATAAAAACAGCTCTTTTAAACTAGGCATCCTGGCCATGTTCATATTGATCCCGTTTATAATAGCACTAAGGGGAAAAGTGCAACTTGTTGATGCGAGCATTAAAACGGTAATGGCAAACACGTCAGGGGAAACCGTCTCCAGATCGCAGGGTGAAGTTGCATTGGGGAGAAATTATTGTTATACTATACCCATGTAGGGTATATTGTTGCAATGTCATTATTTCTTACTTCGAGAACGAGAAAGCGGGGCAATAAAGATGAATGAGTCTGTGAAGCCAGTTAATCAGGAAAAGGCGATAATTAAGGTAAAGGGTATGAGTTGCACAAGCTGCGCCCAGGGGATTGAAAAGGCCCTGCAGGAGACCAGGGGAGTTCATTCAGCCGTAATTAACTTTGCCACTGAGCAGGCTCATGTTGTATATGACCCTGATGAGGTCAGTGTGTATAATTTGCTTACTGTGATTAAGAAAAGTGGTTACGAAGGCAGCAATGCCATGGATGAGCTGGAAACTTTAATCTTTAAAATATCCGGCATGTCCTGCACCAGTTGTGCGAAAAACATTGAAGATAATCTAAAAAAAGCAGCCGGAGTAGTTGAGGCCACAGTCAATTTTGCCGCTGAAAAAGCTACCGTCAAGTACCGTTCCACGGGAACGAATCCGAACGAACTTAAACAAGTTATCAGGAATAGCGGCTATGAAGTCGTTGAAAGCGAAAGGCTCGATCCAAAAGTAGAAAAAGACAGTGATCTGGAGAAAATGTCCCATGCAGCAAGGCGGATGTGGTTCGCTATTGCTTTTGCCGCTCCCATCATGATCTTGATGATGATCCATATGTTTGTGGTGCCAATTCCCTTTTACCTGCCGCTGGTTTACCTGCTCGCTTTTCCGGTGATCTTCATTGCCGGTTGGGAAACTCACCTCGGGACTTTCAGGTCGGTGCGTAATTTGAGCCCCAATATGGACACTCTGGTAACTCTTGGTTCACTTGTCCCCTACCTGCTGAACCTTCTGGTGTTCTGGTATCCGATCACTTCTTTTGTCGAAATGGCTGCTTCCATTATGACCCTCCACCTGGTAGGGAGATTCCTGGAAGCGAAAGCCAGGGGCAGGGCTTCACAGGCCATCAAGAAACTATTAGAGATGGAAGCAAAAAAAGCACGCCTGCTTATTGACGGTAAAGAAGTGGAGGTTCCCATCGAAGAAGTTATGGCAGGCCAGGTGATGATTGTCCGTCCAGGAGAAAAGATACCCACTGACGGTGTAGTTATCGACGGTAACAGCAGTGTCGACGAATCGATGGCCACGGGAGAGTCACTGCCCCTAGAAAGGGCAGTTGGCGACGAAGTAATCGGTTCAACAATCAACAAGCAGGGTATCTTGAAAGTGAAAGCAACCAGGGTAGGTAAAGACACTTTCCTGGCACAGGTGATCAGGCTGGTTGAAGAATGCCAGGGATCCAAGGTTCCTATCCAGGAATTTGCCGATCGGGTCACCGGATATTTCGTACCGGCAGTAATAGCAATTGCCATCTTAACCTTTGGATCCTGGCTCATATTCCCGGGATTCCATATTTCAATCGTAGAATTTTTCAATTTCCCCTGGAGTAACGTCGATTTACCTTTGTTTTCCCTTGCCCTGCTGGCTACCATCGCTGTCCTGGTTATTTCCTGTCCCTGCGCCCTCGGCCTGGCAACCCCTACCGCAATTATGGTCAGTAGCGGCCTGGGGGCCGAAAGTGGGATATTAATCAGGAAGGGCGAAGCCATTCAAACTATCAAGAACGTCAGGATCATCGCTTTTGACAAAACAGGGACCATCACCAAGGGCAAGCCGGAAGTTACCGACGTGATTTCATTAAATGGCAACACTGAAAGCGATTTGCTACTTTATGCCGGCAGCATTGAAGCTGCCTCGGAGCATCCGCTTGGTGCAGCTATCGTGGATAAGGCCGGCGCTGAAAAATTGAACCTGCACGAGGTGAGGAACTTTACTGCCCTTTCCGGCAAAGGAGTGCGGGGCATCGTAAATGGCAGAGAGGTGCTGGTTGGAAGCCACAGATTGATGGCGGAAAATGGTGTAGACACTGAGCAATATTTAGAAATTATGGAAAGTCTGGAGAATGAAGCAAAAACAGCTATGCTGGTTGCTGTTGATGGTGAACCGGCCGGCATCGTGGCTGTTGCCGATACACTGAAAGAAGATTCCGCAGCTGCCATTGCCGAACTTGAAAAAATGGGGATCAAAACAGCAATGATAACCGGTGACAACGCCAGGACTGCAAATGCCATAGCCCGCAAGGTCGGTATAAGCAAGGTTTTGGCCGAAGTCCTCCCCGAAGGAAAAGTAGACGAAGTGAAAAAGCTACAGGCGGAGTACGGAGTAGTAGCGATGGTGGGAGACGGGATAAACGACGCCCCCGCCTTAAAACAAGCCAATGTCGGTATTGCCATCGGCACAGGAACCGACATCGCCATCGAAGCGGCCGATATAACCCTGGTTCGGGGCGAGCTGAGTAAAGTTATTGCGGCGATCAATCTGTCCATTGCCACTTTTAACAAGATCAGACAGAACTATTTCTGGGCCTGGTTTTACAATGCCGTGGCCATACCGGCCGCTTATCTCGGGTTAATTCATCCAATCATCGGCGCCGCAGCTATGGCCAGCAGCTCACTTAATGTGGTCTTAAATTCAACCCGTCTGAAAAAGGTTAAAATCGACCCCTCCTATTTGGAGAAAAAATAAAGTAAGGAGAGAATCGATCTGGCTGAGAATAAAAAAACCACTGAAAGCTCTTTAAATGAAGGGCTTTGCCACTCCAACCACCGCTCGGGGAGTTATCAGGCCCATAAAAAAATGATCCTTGACGGTTTGAAAAGGGCAGAAGGGCAGATCAGGGGCATCCAAAGAATGGTCGAAGAAGAAAGGTATTGCGTTGACGTCCTGAGTCAGGTTGCCGCCGTCAGGTCGGCCCTGGCAAGACTCGCCCTTTTACTTCTAGAAGATCACACCAAGGGGTGTGTCAGCAAAGCGATCATGGAAGAGGAAAGCAAAGAAAGCACCATAGAAGAACTGATGAGCGTTATAAAAAGACTTTTATAGCCTCACACGCGTTCTATGGACATGAGAAAATGAGCAGATCATCTGCAGTATTTATCGCAAATCCGGGCAACACCAGAATGCTTAGCTTACCTTTCTAATATTTTAGCTTGCTGATAGGCATTTATCTCCTTTTGGGGATAGCGTGAAAAGACTACTACACCGACCAGGAGAAACAGGGCAGCTACAGGACCGGTCAGCTGTACACCAAGGGGTTGTTCGGGAGTGCTGCCAAACCACTGTAAAAGAAAACCGGTCACCAGGGTTGAAAAACCCATCGCCAGTTTAAGGATAAAATTCTGGGTGCCGTAATACATCGCTTCCCTGCGTTGACCCGATAGTTTTACCTCCAGGTCAGATACTTCAGCCACAATTGCATCAGGAACAATGAAAATGGCGGCAACGGGAATGCCGGAGAGAGCCATCAAGATATAGGCGAAAGCATGCGGGGAAAGAATACCAACTGGCTTTCCCATAAAAAAAGCCAGGGGCAGGATAAGCATGAAACCGGCCAAAGATGTCATCATAATCATTTTCAGGCCATGCTTTTTTGCCAGCAGATTAATAGGCATAAAGGCAAGCAGAGCTACACCCATGACAATACTGAGAAATATAACGGTATCGCCTTCGGTGCCTCCCATCAATATGGTCACGTAAAGGGGGATGCAAAGGGTTATGATGTTAAAGCCGAGCCAGAATGTGACATTACCGACGAGATAAATGACAAAGGGACGATTCTTAAGGGTTGTCTTAATAGCTTCGATCAGACCCAGGGTAGCCGGTTCAGATACAGCATAATCTTTTTCTCTGATCAGCAGGGGAAAATAGAGCATTAGCAATCCAAGCAAACCCATCGACCAGACCATACCGTAGGGGCCGAAAGCATCTATGATTAACCCACCTGCGCCAAATGCAATCGCCACTGCGAGAAGACCAAATGCACCCTTGATCGTGGCCAGGTCAACCCGTTCCCTGCTGCTTTTCGCCAATTCGGGCAACAGGGCCACGTAAGGGCCGACATAGGCGGTAAAAAAAACAAAGTAGAGACCAAGCATCACAATCAGGTAAAGACTGTTGAAAATCGATTCACCGGCAACCGGGGGATAGAAAAGGGCGATAAAAACAGCAACATAGGCAACGCCGCTATAAAGCAGGAAGGGCATGCGGCGTCCCATGGCGCCATGGTGATTGTCAGACCAGCGGGCTATGAGCGGATCCGCCACTGCATCTACAACCCGGCCGAAAAACATGATCATACCGAAAAGAGCCGGGGCAATAAGGGGTTGTTCACCCTGGATCGGTTTAACCACATAATAGAAGAGCAACCAGGTAATCAGCAGGCGATCAATTAAGGCAAACCCACCCGCTCCAGTACCATAAGCCCACTTAGCCCAGGTCGGTAGCTTTTTAGTCATTGTTGAGA
>CAZVLE010000058.1:0-12923 GCA_964627855.1 uncultured Syntrophomonadaceae bacterium
CTGGCCGACGGTAAGCTGCTTTTTCTTCAGGTAGGCGCTTACACTGAAAATATCTTCATAGGCGTGCCAGAAGGCCCAGGGTTTCTCTTCACGCAGGTGGTAATCCGGCAGGGGATCACCAATTAAATCCCGGTAGATGACATAGGTAAACTCAACGCCGCATTTATCAAAAAGGATGTTTAGTGTACTCAGGCGGGCGTTGATTTCGATTAGCTTGTATTCGCCGCTGGCGGGGTCTTTCTTAAATTCTATTTCACCAAAGCCGCGGTAACCGATACGCTTCATGTAGTCGAGCCCGATTTCAATCAGCTGCTCGTCGTAAACCTGGTGGGTCAGGGTTGATGAACCGAAGTTAATGGGAAACTGGCGCAGTTTCTGGCCGCAGAAAGTATGGGTGGCTCTTCCCCCGGCGTTGATGTAGGCGTCGAAAACGTACATCTGATCGTCGAAGCCGGGAATAATTTCCTGCACCATAACCTCGAGTTCGCGCTCACGGGCCTTTTCTAAGGCAGCGAGCAGTTCTTTGCGGTTGTTGGCGAAGAGGCATTTCTGGCGGAAAACCTTTACAAACTTGTGAGAAAGGGACGGCTTGATAATACAGGGATAGGGCATTGACCCGGCAATGGCCTCGAGGTCGGCTGCGGGGTCAGCAATATGGGTAAGGGGGGCGTTTAGATTGTGTTCCCGGGCAATTTCACTGAGGCCCTTTTTATTAATGATTCTTTCATGCAGGCCCGGGGGCATTTCGGGAAAGATGTAATAGGGTTTAAGCGCTTCACTGTAGCGGCAAATGAGCAGGGCATAACTGTCGGCAGAGGCCATTAATACAGCACGCGTCGGCAACTCCTGGCCCAGTTCGATCAGAAAATCTGCCACTGCTTTTTCATCTTTATTAATATCGGGGCAGAGGATTTTACGGCTGGTATAACGCGAATAAAGGGCGTATGCATTGGGAAAATAATAATCAAGGGCATAGACCGCTACGCCCCTGCGCCCCAGGGTCCGAATAGCGCCTAAACCGGTGTAGTAATTTGCCCCCATCAGCACTACAGGGATTTGCATTTTTGCTTCAGACCTCTTCTCGATTTTTATAGAAAGCGGACAGTAATAAGGGTGTTTCAGCTCAAATAATTATACTGCAACTCTATATCGAAAGCAGCATTTTTGCAACCTGGCTTTTACCGTTATAAGTCAAAGAGTCTTCTTATCCGGTTATGTTATAATGAAAATGTTTACGTGCGCTGAATTATAAGGGCGGTGGCAATAAAGTTAATGAAAAGAAAAAAAGTAGCTGTTTTTTTCGGGGGACGCTCCGGTGAGCACGTGGTATCGCTAAGATCTGCAGCCTCGATCATGGAGGCCATAGATCCTGATTTATACGAGGTCATAGCCGTTGGCATCAGCCGTGAAGGAAAATGGTTTTGCGGACCCGATGCCTGGCTCTCGCTATGGGAGCAGCGGATACCATCTGAAGCGTATCCAGCTGTTATGCTGACCGACCCCTCCAGGCCGGGGCTGCTGGTTCAGTCTGCCCGGTCGCCAGAAAAATGGCAATACATGGCTCTCGATCTCGCTTTTCCGGTTTTACACGGACCTTACGGCGAAGATGGCACCATACAGGGTCTGTTTGAAATGGCTGGCATTCCCTATGTTGGTTCAGGGGTGCTTGCCTCCAGTACAGCGATGGACAAGGTTGTGATGAAAAGTCTTTTTGAGAAAATCGGTCTGCCGATTACCCCTTATCAATTCTTTTTCCACTGGCAGTGGAAGGAAGAGCAAAAAAATAAGTTGCAAAAAGTAGAAAGTAAGCTGGGTTTTCCCTGTTTTGTAAAGCCGGCCAATTTGGGTTCGAGCGTTGGTGTTGCCAGGGTTCGTGACGCAGAAGATTTAATTGAAGCGGTCAATCATGCTTTTCTCTATGACGAAAAGGTTATTGTGGAAAAGTATGTTGAAGGCAGGGAGATTGAGTGTTCAGTTTTGGGCGATATCGAGGCCGAAGCATCGGTGCCCGGCGAGGTAGTCCCCTGCAACGAGTTTTATGATTACCGGGCCAAATATATCGATGAGCGTTCCGAAATCATTATTCCGGCCGATCTGAGTGAGGCTATGGTAAAAAAAGTGCAGGAGCTATCGCTATCTGCCTTTCAGGCTGTCGAAGCAGGTGGGTTGGCCAGGGTAGATTTTTTCGTCAACCCTACAAAAGATACTGTTATTGTTAATGAGATTAATACCATGCCCGGCTTTACCAGTATCAGCATGTATCCTAAAATGTGGGAAGCAAGCGGTGTCAGTTACAGGGAGCTGGTCGGCAGGTTGCTTGAGCTGGCTGTAAAAAGGGCAAAACGGCGCCGGCAGCTGCTTATGGTACCACCGGAATAAAATAATGAAGTTCTAGTTCAGGAGTGCATTTTAAAGTGAACAGGCCGGCAGGAGTAGGAACTTGATTTGTTGAAGCTTCGTAGAATAAATCAAACATTACGATCTGCTGTCAGAAAACGGAGTGAAATCTATTAGCGATCTGCAAAAGTCAATCTTTGAGCTGATGGAAGGGGAAAAACCGGCCCCGCAGGAGGATCAGGTCCTTACGTTTGAGCAGTTCAGGGAAGATTGTCTTAAATGCTCACGCTGCGGTCTGAGAGCCGGCTGCCGCCAGGTAGTTTTCGGAGATGGTGATCCGCAGGCTCGTCTGATGCTGATTGGTGAAGGCCCCGGGGCAGATGAAGATCGCCTCGGCATTCCCTTTGTCGGAAGGGCCGGTCAGCTGCTTGATCGGATTCTTGAAGCGGCCGCTATTAAACGGCAGGAGATTTATATTGCCAATATTGTTAAATGCCGACCTCCCGCCAACCGGCTTCCGGCACCGCCTGAGGTTGAGGCCTGCCTGCCGCACCTGAAAAAGCAAATCATGCTGATTGATCCCGAAATTATAGTCTGCCTGGGAGCCCTGGCAACGCGAACAATTATTGACAAAAACGCAGCTATTACGAAAGCACGTGGTCAGTGGCACCTGCTTGGCGGGCGCCGTGTCATAGCTACTTTTCACCCGGCAGCCCTGTTACGGGATCCAGGCAAAAAGAAAGATGTGTGGAACGACTTTAAAGAGGTCATGAGATATTATCACACCTCAAAGGGTTCAAAAGAATAGCCAAAATGGAGGCATAAAAGATGAGCAATGAGCTTGTCCTGGTTGTCGATGATGAGAAAACTTTAGTAAAGGCTCTATCGTTTAACCTTGAAAAAGAAGGCTTCAGGGTAGATCAGGCCTATGATGGAGAGGAAGCGATCCAAAAGGTATTTGCCATCAAGCCAGATATTGTCGTGTTAGATTTGATGCTCCCTGAACTTGATGGTTTTGAAGTATGCCGGCGTATTCGCAAAAAGCTTAATATACCGATCATCATGCTAACTGCGCGCAGTGAGGATATTGATAAAGTGCTTGGTCTTGAGCTGGGAGCTGACGACTACCTGACCAAGCCTTTTAATTCCCGGGAACTTGTTGCCCGGATTAAGGCAATTCTCAGGAGAAGCAGTGTCCGCGAAGAAGAGGCGAAGAAGCTGCTGCAAATAGGGAATTTGCAAATTGACCTTTTGCAGCACCGGGTCAGCCTTGAAGGAGATAACATCAACCTGACTTCAAAAGAATTTGCCCTGCTGAGCTTCTTAGCAGCAAATGCCGGGAATGTTTACTCCAGGGAACAACTCCTGGAGGAAGTCTGGGGTTACGATTATTATGGAGATGTGCGTACTGTTGATGTGCATGTCAGACACCTCAGGGAAAAAATAGAGAGAGATCCCGGAAATCCGGAATACATTCTTACCATATGGGGTACAGGTTATAAACTCAGGGAGGACCTTTAATGGCCAGGTTCTATAGTATTCGCTTTCGCCTGACGGCCACTTTTCTGGTGATTATCTTAGCGGTGATGGTTCTCATAAGTTTATTTTTGTACAATACCCTGGAACGTTACTACATGAACAACTTTTTAAGCAGTCTTGAGCGTTCCGGTTTTCTGGCCGCCGAGTTTGTGGTGGGCCACCTCCGGGGCCAAATCGATTCGGTCCGACTGAGCAACCTTGCTGAAAATATGAGCCGTCAGTCGCAGGCCAGGGTTATCTTTACCGATCAGCAGGGAGTTGTCGTTGGTGATTCTATCCGGGTTGGTGGATTGTTAAACCAAAATCTTGAGCATGAGATTGTCGAAAAAGCCCTTGGAGGAGAGGTTAGCAACAGCATAGGCTACAGTGAACGCATCGAGCAAGAGGTTATTCAGATGGCAGTACCCGTCTATGAGGCAGATGAAACTGTTCTCGGCGTAGTGTTCCTCTCGGCATCTCTTGAAGAAATTAACCGCATCATGAGCGATATCGGACGTTTTTTATTGCTGGCGACCTTGCTGGCAATGTTAGTTGTTGGTGGTGGTTCGGTAGTTTTAGCCCGCCGCTTTACAGGACCGCTTGAGGAGCTTACTGTGGCGGCTAAAAAAATGGCCGAGGGTAAGCTTGATCAACACATTGAGGTTTCCTCCAGCGATGAGATCGGCCGGCTTGCTGTGCAGTTCAATGATATGGTCACACGCCTGAATTACTACACCAGTAATTTAAAAAAGTTTGCTGCCGATGTAGCCCATGAAGTGCGCACCCCACTGACAACGATGGGTTTACTGACCAAGGCTCTCAAAGAACACGAAATGGAACCTGAGCAGCGTGATGATTTTATCAATGATCTTGACAACGAACTGGAAAGGCTTACTGCCCTGGTTAACGACCTGCTTGAACTGTCAAAACTCGAAAAAGATATTATCGAGCACGAAGAGGTCCCTCTTAACTTACTACTGGAAAACATAATCGGGGAGAACCGGTTCCGTTTTGCACAGGCAGGTGTCAATCTCTTAGATGAGATTCCCGGGGAAGATTTAGTTGTTAAGGCGGCCCCATTACAATTGCGCCAGGTTTTTAGCAACCTGCTGGATAATGCCCTCAATTATACGCCACCGGGAGGAAAGGTTATCGTGGCATTATACCAAGATGGTCCCGAAGCTGTGATGAGAGTTGAAGATACCGGATGTGGAATTCCTGAAGAAGATCTAAAGTTCATTTTTGAAAGATTTTTCCGGGTGGAAAGGGCCAGATCCAGGGCTGGAGGCGGAACCGGTCTCGGGCTGGCTATAGTCAGTGAAATAATTGCCAAGCATGGCGGTAAAGTATGGGTTGAGAGTGAAGAAGGAAAGGGTAGCTCTTTTTATGTTTCCCTTCCCTTACCGAAAGCATAAAGTTGTTATGGAATCTTAATAGATGTTAACTGTTTTTTTATAAGATTTAAGTTTGCTTATGATAAAATATTGCTACTCTGGCTCTCAGATCCGGAGGTGCTATTGAATGAAACGGATCCAACCGTATTATTACATAATAGCCCTGGCAGCACTCTTTGTTCTGGCAGGGTTGATTCTTTTTTCGATGCAGCTAATACCAGGGGCTGAAAGTACTGGTATTACTGTTGATCCGCAAACACAGGATCAGAGCGAAACCATATATGATCTCTGGTTTTCAAGTGCGGAAATTTATGATCTAAGTGTTGATCATAGTTTAAACGGGATCCTGTTTAGCACAGAAAATGATACTGTTACCTTGCTGGATAGAGAGCGTAAACTGCAGTGGGACAAGGTTTTTGATTCTGCTCCTTTGCAGGCCAAGTTATCATCCTGTGGCAACTATGCTGTGATTGGAACTTTTGCAGGCGACCTCTATTTTACTTCAATCGATTTAGAATATACATGGAATGTTGAAGGCGATCCGGTTGATTTAATTGCTGTTTCGCCTAACGCCTCATGGATTGCAGTGGCCCGCTCGAACCAGGAATTTGAAAACCACAGCTTAGAGCTATATGACAAATCTGGTAACCTGATCTGGATTGCTGAGATCAACCCACTGAAGAACCTTTATCTATCCAGCGAGTATCTTGAGCAGGCTAACATTTATTACACTGAAATTCACGAAGAGGAACCTGTAATAAAGGCTGTCAATATTGCCGGTGAGGAAATCTGGAACCAGGAAGGCCAGACATTGGCAGCAGTTTCAAGGCACGGCAGCCGCCTGGCTGCTGTTCAGGGCAGCCGCCTGACTGTATATGATTCAATGGGTTATACTTTATGGCGTACAAATGTACCCTTTGAAATTATTACGGTGGTATTCAATCCGCAAAATTATAATCGTATTCTTGTTTATGGTGATAGTGAAGGTGGGGGTGAAAACCTTTACTATTTTGATCTTGCTGAAGAATTATTATGGACCAGCCGCATTCCTGATGGTTCACTCTTTTCGTTTACAGCAGATGGCCAAAACATAGTAATTAGTTCCTGGCGTCATTTTAAAGAGGATTATACACAAATGATTGTTCTTAACCAGGATGGTCTTGAGCTTAATAATTTAGAGGTTGCTATGAAAGTTGAAAGATTAATGATCACCAACCATCCTCACCTGGTCGTTGTCAGTGGTTATGATGGCTATATTGATTTAATTAATTTAAAGCCTTTGCTCAGCGAGGAAAATGATAACGATTTACCGGAAGCCCCTTTATACAGCCCGGTTACTACTGGGGTAAGAGCCGAAGAAACAATGATTACCCTCTTTTTCATAGATGAAAATATCAACTTAATACCAGTTACCAGGTCGATTAGTTTTACGGAAAACCCAATCGATGCTACTCTCGAGGAGTTGATCCGCGGGCCGGCCCGTGGTAGTAACCTATACAGGACTATACCTGACAAGGAGATCTCCATTGATCTTCATTTCGAACCCGACAGCGGGACCATTTATCTAGAGCTATCACCTGAGCTGATTCAGCAAAATGGCCTTACGCACGGTATGGCTGCTTTTGATTCTTTGTACCTGACAGTCAGCTCATTTCAGCAGGTTGAAAATATCTACTTAACCCTTGAGCAAGAGCCGATCGATATGTTTGGTGATAAGGTTATAGCCAGCCAACCACTTGCAGCCCATCAATGGGAAGCTCCGCTTTTTCTGCCTGTTTTGAGTGGAGGTCGCTACTATTTGCAGCTGCAGGAAGGTGCTAATCCAAATGGTTTAAAAACAGATTTGGATGAATTACTGGAAATAGTAGTTCACTCTTTCCGGTCACTTTATATTGTTTCCACTGAGCTGAAGATCCTTAACCTGATTGAACTGCCGGATCGGGTTCAGGTAAACTTTAACAGCTCTATTCAAGCCCTTTTCCCGGAAAATGCCACTGAAGAAGATAAGTTAAAAGCTACTTTAATGCTAGATGCTATCTTCCTGACAATCTTTGAAAATAGTCGTTCACAGCGGGCTGAAATTATTGTTGAAGGTGCTAAATGGACTCCGCCGGAGGGTTATCCTTCTCTGAGCAGGTTTTTCCGCAAGCCATATTTTATAAACCCTGAGTGATTATTTATGCCTCATTGTCAACAGCCCTTCTTTAGGCTAAAATAAGTTAAAAAGTGGCAAGGAGTCAATTAATGCAAAAGCTTAAAGAAGAGGTTGGTATCCTTCTGGCCCCTATCGTTGATTTAGAACCACAGGAAGTAATGAATCTTCTGGAAGTACCCCCTGAGACTTCATTTGGTGATCTTGCTTTTCCATGTTTCAGCCTGGCTAAAACCAGAAAAAAAGCCCCTTCCCTTATTGCAGATGAATTAAGTGCGGAGCTAAGCACCAGTGAAGGTCTTTTTTGGAACAAGGTATCATCAAGGGGCCCATATTTAAATTTCTTTATTTCTCCGCCGGCATATGGTCGTGAAATCATTAATCAAATCTGGCAAACTGGTGCTAACTATGGCCATGTCAATTTAGGCCAGGGAGGCAATGTGCCTATTGATTATTCGTCTCCCAATATTGCAAAACCTTTTGGTGTAGGGCACATTAGATCAACAGTTATCGGACATTCCCTGTACCTGATTTATAAAGCACTTGGTTATAACAGTATTGGTGTGAACCATCTTGGTGACTGGGGCACACAGTTTGGTAAACTGATTGTTGCCTATAGGCTCTGGGGAGAAGAAGAAAAACTGCAGGATGACCCTGTTAACTATCTTTATCAGCTCTATGTTCAGTTTCACCAGAGAGTTGAAGAAGAACCTGAGCTTGATGATCAAGCCCGGGCCTGGTTTAAAAAACTGGAAGAAAATGATCAAGAAGCCTATGCCTACTGGGTCCGCTTTCGTCAGCTGAGCCTGGATAATTATGCCCAGATTTATGATTTGCTCGGCATAGAATTTGAACATTATCACGGCGAAAGTCATTACAACGAAATGTTAGATTCTGTTATTAAACTGGTTCAGGATAAAGGTATTGCCAGAGAAAGTGAAGGGGCCCTCATTGTAGACCTGGAACCATACGGGCTGCCTCCCGTGATGCTGCGTAAAAAAGACGGTGCGACCCTTTATATTACCCGTGATCTGGCTGCGGCTATTTACCGGAAAGAAACTTTTGATTTTGCCCGTTCTATTTATGTCGTCGGAGCCGAGCAAACCCTTCATTTTCAACAGCTTTTTAAAGTGCTCGAACTGCTTGGTTTTAAGTGGGCACATGATTGTGTACATGTTCCCTTCGGATTAATCCGTTTCAAGGATGGACGGATGTCAACCCGCGCAGGTAAAATTATTCTTCTTGAAGAGGTCCTGCGCCGGTCAATTGAATTGGCCCGTAAAATAATTGAAGAAAAGAATCCTGATCTTGCCGATAAAGAAAGCGCTGCAAGGGTAGTTGGACTTGGCGCAGTGCGTTTTGGTGATCTCAGTAATGACAGAATCAAAAACATTGAATTCGATTGGGAAAAAGTGCTTGACTTTTCCGGTGAAACTGCCGCCTACATTCAATATGCCCATGCCCGGATTTGCAGCATTTTGCGCAAGGCGGAGCCTGCAACTTTAACCTGGGATGATGAAGCCGTGTCCCTGATGGTTGCTGAAGAAGAGGTAACCCTGATTAAAATGCTGGCTTTGCTGCCCGAAAAAATCATTGCAGCAGCGGAGAATTACCGTCCGTCGGTTTTGGCCCGCTACCTGATTGAGGTTGCCCGTGAGTTTAACCGCTTTTATCACAACTGCCCGGTGCTGGGCAGTGAAGGTGCTCTTCAGCACGGGCGTCTGTTGTTGATCGATGCAACCAGGCAGGTCATTGCCAACGGCCTGGCATTGCTGGGGATAGAAGCACCTGAGGAGATGTAAAATAGCGGGCTAATTCACCAGGGGGGCTTTGAAGATCAAGCTAAGGCGAACTGTGCGCTAAGATATCCAGTCACCAGTGATTCGAAAGGTCCTGAGAGCGTTTGTTGATAAAGATGAGTTTAATAAAGTGTCGATAATCTTACGAAGGCCTCGTACTTTCATGTGCCCGTTGGGGGAATGTTACGGGGTGAGGGGGAATGCTCATGCTGGATCTAAAATATGTCCGTGAAAATACACACGTTGTCCGTCAGGCAATGGAACTGAAAGGTGAGGCCGGAGATCTCGAAGGCCTTCTTGAGCGTGACAACGAGCGGCGGGATATGCTCAGGGAAGTTGAGGAGCTGAAACAAACCCGCAACCGTGTATCAAAAGAAATTGGTCGGGCGGGGGCGGACAGTTCAGCTGCAGAGCAGAAAAAAGAAGAAATGCGCTCCGTTAACAAGCGGATCAAAGAGCTAGATGACAGGTTACGCCGGGTGGATGGCGAAATGGAACAGCTGCTGCTCAGCCTGCCCAATATACCGGATCCCGTTGTTCCCCGGGGCAGTAGTGAAGATGATAATATAGAAATCCGCAGTTGGGGCGAGAAGCCGGTCTTCAGTTTTGAACCCCAGGCTCACTGGGACATTGGTGCCAGCCTTGGAATCCTTGATTTCCCCCGGGCCGGCAAGATTACCGGCAGCCGTTTTGCTCTCTACTATGGGGCAGGGGCCAGGCTGGAGCGGGCCCTGATTTCTTTTATGCTGGATCTTCATACCAGTGAACATGGCTACCGGGAAGTTTTTCCTCCCTTTCTGGTTAACGCTGCCAGTATGACCGGAACAGGACAGTTGCCGAAATTTGCCGAAGATGCCTTCAGGGTGGAAGGAACAGATTATTACCTGATTCCAACTGCTGAGGTGCCGGTAACAAACCTGCACCGTGATGAAATTCTTGAAGCAGATCAGCTGCCGCTCTATTATGCTGCCTATAGCGCCTGCTTCCGGGCTGAAGCAGGTGCCCATGGCCGAGATACCCGGGGGCTTATTCGCCAACACCAGTTTAACAAGGTTGAACTGGTTAAATTTGTCCATCCTGAAAATTCTATGGAAGAGTTGGAATCTTTGACCCGTGATGCAGAAAAGGTGCTCCAGCTGTTGAAGCTGCCCTACCGGGTTATGTTGATGTGCAGTGGCGATCTCGGTTTTGCGCCGGCCAAAAAATACGACCTCGAAGTCTGGCTGCCGGCCTATAATGCTTACCGGGAGATTTCGTCCTGCAGCAATTTCACCGATTTTCAGGCCAGACGTGCCGGAATACGGTTTCGACCGGAAGCTGGGAAGAAAACTCAATATGTTCATACATTGAACGGCTCAGGGGTTGCTGTAGGCCGGACTGTCGCTGCTATTCTTGAAAACTACCAGCAGGAAGACGGCAGTGTCTTAATACCGGAAGTTTTGCGTCCCTTTTTTAAGGGACAGGAATATATTTTAAAGCCTTAGATGATTCAGGGAAGAGGGATGCAATGAGCAGGTCAAGTTATTCTTACCCGGATGGAACCAGGTATGATGGTGAATGGCAAGGAGAGCAAAGACATGGCCATGGTATCTGGATCAACCCTGACGGAACAAAGTATATAGGTGAATGGGAAAATGATAAGCCCGGCGGGCAGGGGGTATTAATCAACCCTGATGGTAAAAAATATATTGGTGACTGGAAAGACGGCAAAAGGCATGGCTTTGGTGTCTGGACCAGCCCTGATGGGACGAATTACACCGGTGAATGGGTAGCAGGCAAGCGTCATGGTCAGGGCAGTGAAAAGCAGCCCGATGGCAGGAAATATGATGGTCAGTGGCAGCAGGGGCATAAGACTGGCTATGGTGTTGCCACCTATCCGGATGGAACAACCTATGAAGGTGAATGGTTGCAAGATCAGAGGCACGGCCAGGGGAGGGCTGCTTTTCTTGATGGAAGCAGCTATGACGGTCAGTGGAAAGAAGATAAACCCAACGGTTATGGCACGTTAACCGATCCTGATGGGGTCAAAAGAACTGGCAACTGGCTGGAAGGCAAATTATTAGATGAAGCGGTTCCATTAGAACAGATTGAAGAGCTGCCTGAGCCGGAACAACCAAACTGGACTGTGAAAAGAGACATTTCAGAGATCGAGGCTAACTTAAAAGATGACAAACCGATCTGGTTAAGGTGGTGGTTCTGGGTCATTCTAATTGTTTTTGTGGCAATTGCCATAGTGTTGTTGGTAAACCTTGGCAATGGACCGGTAATTGCTCCCGCTCTACCGGTTGAAAACGGAGAACCTCAACCGGAACCGGGTCCGTCCTGGGAAGTGATTAATGAATGGATTGCTCGGGTCTGGCAAGATGTAAAAAGTTTTATAATTGATATTCTTGATCGTATTATTGGCAATGCTGGAGCTGCAGCAAATATTGCAAGGTTTCAGGCGGGCAGTCTAGATTGGCCTTGAGTGCTTTAATGCTATCTTATGTCGCCCATTCTTCCCGCACTGCCAGTAACACTGGAAAACGGAGAACAACAAGTCACTGCATTACCTTGGGATAGGCTTTTGGAGTGGGTTACAATGATATGGGAGAAGGATAAAGCTTTTGTGGCCTCTCTGATAGATCGGTTTTATTATTAGAAGCCAATTAAAAAAGCTTTCTTCTTGTAGCGTATAAAATTTTTTAGACTGAGGGAGGGTTTACTTTGAGGAGATTCATAGCCGTTCTTTATATCTTCAGCCTGAGTATTATTTTAATATCTGGATGTGCCGTCAGCGATGAGATCGTTGACCCCGTAACAACTTATGAAGATACCGAAGCTGACATGGAAGCTGAAACAGATCTAGGCGAACCGGAAGAAGTTGCATTGCCTGCTTATGAAGTTATCGAAGTTAAAGATGTTGAGTGGATTCCAGCCGCCTTGCCGAAAGAAGTTGATCATAGCGTCAGGGCTTTTATTTGGGAAATTGTCATTAATGAACCGGCAACGGTAGAACAGCTGGAGCTTCTGTCATCAGTGATCTTAGAAGAGGCAATGATTGGTGAACTTTTTAATGTAATATCAATTAATTATTATGATGATCCGGACGATGTTGGCATGTTACCGGCTCTGGGTTCTGCTACTTTTGGCCCCGGAGGCGAATGGGAAAGAGCCAACGAGGTTGAAACCGGCCAGTATGATCAAATGTCTTTCGGCTTTACTTTACAGCAGAAGGATTAATCTAAACAGCTTCCGCTTGATAAAGTAAAAGTTTAATAAGCTTTTAATGAAAATCTGGTTTCAGAACTGCCACTGGGTTTTGATGGGACAGTTACTTTTGTTTCCGAAGAGTTTGACCTGCTTCCAGGGGAAGTAATTAACATAGAGAACAGGCGGAATGAATGGATGGGCTATTCTTACTAAAGGATTGAAGTGATTTTGAGCCATTGACATCGATAACCTGCTTTGCTATACTTTTAAATGCTAATCAGCCTTTTGGGAGGGGTGTCCGAGAGGTCGAAGGAGCTGGTCTTGAAAACCAGTGACCCGAAAGGGCCGTGGGTTCGAATCCCACCCCCTCCGCCAGGAGACAATAAGGAGAGATGGCCGAGAGGTCGAAGGCGGTCGCCTGCTAAGCGATTAAGTGGGTAAAAGCCTGCTTCGAGGGTTCGAATCCCTCTCTCTCCGCCACATGCGCCCGTAGCTCAGTCCGGATAGAGTAACTGACTACGAATCAGGAGG
>CAZVLE010000059.1:0-3055 GCA_964627855.1 uncultured Syntrophomonadaceae bacterium
CGCCCCGGAGGTGGAGGCAACTTTGATCAAGTCTATACTTCAGAAAATGGTGGTGCCGGAACATATATATGGAACGGAGAAAGCTGGCTTAAACAGTGAGATTAATACGTTTCTTTAACCGACCCAGGGTGTTTCCAGGTTAAAATTATCCAGGATGCGTGCTGCTGTATTGATTTCAAAGATTGCTGCATTAAAAGGTTTCTTGATAACATATACAGGTGCCTGCAGGCACTTTGCCACGTGCCCCATTTTGTAAAGGTACGCCTCCGGTGCAACCAGTCCTCCCGGGTAAAATATGATCGCCGGGTGAGTGGGATTAATCTCGGAAGGGTAATCACAAAGGCCCTGTTTTCTTCAATGATTTCCAAGGTATCCCTGGCCTTTACTACTGGCATGTAAGCTTCTTCCGCCTGGTAGTTTTGGATTAGCGCATAAGCGTGAAAAGCAGCCAGGGCAATTAACAGTATTACCCCTGATATAATAATATAAATATATTTAGAATGACTATCACCTCGATCATCTCAGATAACCGGGGTGATTTTTTTTTGGGCTTCAAAATAGCAGACTGAAAACTAAGCAATGTCTAATCATATTTATTAACAGAAAAATGCAAAGATATGAAAAACTAATACTACAAAAATAAATAATATTTTAAATGTAAGTTTTAAGGTAGCATCCTTATTCATCAGATTTTATCAATAAAGGTTTTTTAACGTCTATGAAGAAGCAAGATGAAGAAGTAACTGTATCGTTATTATTTGGCGGGCAAATAAATAATAGATCTAGATTCTTGTGTGATTGGAAGTGATTGCTAATGAATAAGAATGCTGATAAGTACCGCCTGCTGATCGAAAATTTGCCAGATGCTTTCGCTTACCATCAGGCTGTATATTCCGAACAAGGTGAACCAACTGACTATATCTTTCTGGAGGTCAACATAGCATTTGAAACGATGACCGGGTTACTGAGAAAAGATGTCATTGGTAGAAAAGTAAGTGAGGCTTTACCTGAGATAAAAGCAAGCAAATTCGACTGGGTTGGCACCTACGGCCGGTTGGCTGTTGAGGGTGGAACAATTCGTTTTGAAAACTATTCAGAACCATTGCAGCGCTATTATGAAGTGACTGCTTACAGCGATGAAAAGCATTACTTTGCTACTATCTTCAGGGATATTACGGAGAGCAGGCAAAACGAAATAGAACTTAAATAAAACGAGAAAAGGTTTTCCCAGGCCCAACTCTTCGCCGCCATGGGCACTTGGGAATACATTCTGGCAGAAGGCAAACTATACTGGTCTGACGAATGCGCCAAGCTCTTCGGGATCAAACCCGGTGAATTTAGGGGTGACTTTGAATCTTTTTTGCACTTTGTCCATCCCGAAGATCGGGAATATGTGTTCAATGTCAACCAGCCTGCTGTGGAACTCAAGGAAGGCATGACTTTGCATTACGAACACAGGATTGTCAGAAAAGATGGAGTCGTGCGCTGGGTACGCGAAGAAGCCGGCCCGGTTATGGATGAAGACGGTGAAGTTACAAAGATGGTCGGCATGGTTATTGATGTTACCGAACAGGTAAAGGGTGAAAACGAGCTTCGAGAAAAAACTGAGCAGCTCCGCGGGATCATAGAATCTCAGCAAGATTTAATCGTCAGAATCGACCTGGACGGGTGCTATTGTTACGTTAACGACGCTTTCTGCAAAATTTCAGACCGTAGTAGGGAGAATTTGCTTGGAAGCTCATATGTATCCCTGGTTCATCCTGATGACCTGGAAATAACAAAACATGTCATAGAAGGCCTCTTTAGTAAATCCCAACATGATTACTTGGAGCTCAGAGCAATGACCATTGAAGGCTGGCGCTGGTTTGCCTGGGTAGGCAGCGCTATCCGGGATATTAACGGTAAGGAGATCGAAATCCAGGGTGTCGGGCGTGACATAACAACCCAGAAAGATGCAGAAGCGGAGCTAATCAAGATTCAGGCAAAGCTAGAAGAACTGGTCAAAGAAAGAACCGGTGAGCTTGAAAGAGCAAACCTGAATCTGCAGCGAGAAATAGTAGAACGGAAAAAGGCTGAAACGGAAATAGCCCATACCCTTGATATTTACCGCAAGGCGTTGGAAGGTATCATTCTTTCCATGGGAACGGTGATGAGCAAACGAGACAACTACACTGCCGAGCACCAGTTGAGGGTTGCTAACCTTGCCGTGGCAATCGCTGAAGAACTTGGTCTGGAAGAGTCCCGGATCGAAGGACTCAAACTTGCTGCAGAGGTCCACGATATCGGTAAGATAAGTATTCCGGCCGAGATCCTGACCAAGCCCGGGGAACTGACCGATCTGGAGTATATGATTATCCAAACTCATCCCCGCTCCGGTTACGAGATCCTGTGTAGTATCGATTTCCCCTGGCCCCTGGCTGAAATAATTGTCCAGCACCACGAAAAAATCGACGGCAGTGGTTACCCGGAAAGCTTGCGTGGTGATGAAATTCTGCTCGAAGCTAAAATAATCTGTCTGGCTGATGTGGTCGAAGCAATGGCTTCACACCGCCCCTACCGCGCATCGCTCGGAATTAATGCCGCGTTAGAAGAGATTGAGCAGCAGCGGGGTATCCTTTATGACGAAGGGGTTGTAGATGCCTGTCTGAGGCTTTTCAGGGATAAAGAGTTTAAGCTGGAATAGCGAATGTTAAAGATGACACGTCATGTATCACGTTGCAGTCAACTGGTAAATAGTGTACTATTATAGGTGGAAAACAAATTTGCTGTAGGGCAAATTATTGAGGAGGCTATTATATGCTGAAAGTTGGTATTAACGGTTTCGGAAGGATCGGCAGACTGACCATGCGCGCTTCTTTGAAACAGGATCTGGTTAAAGTCGTCGCTATTAATGACCTGTCAAAGAACGAATCCCTCGCCCACCTGCTTAAGTATGATTCAGTTTACGGTATTCTGGATGCTGAAGTGGTAACTGATGACCAGGGTTTTTTAATTGATGGTGAGCGAGTCAGAGTATTTTCGGAAAGAGATCCGGCCAATATTCCCTGGAAAGAGG
>CAZVLE010000060.1:0-22691 GCA_964627855.1 uncultured Syntrophomonadaceae bacterium
TGAAATTATTGAAAACCTGCGCGGCCATACCACCGGTCTCGGTGTTCCGACTTTTGTTGTCGATGCCCCCGGCGGCGGCGGTAAAATCCCGGTTATGCCCCAGTACATGATTAGCCAATCACCGCACCGGGTCGTCCTGCGCAACTTTGAAGGTGGTGTCTACTCCTATACTGAACCGCAGCGCCATGTCGATCCCGACAAGCCCTGCCACATCTGTGGTAGCAGTCACAGCAATTATGATCTTGGAGTTGCCGGTCTTTTGAACGGCCGCGCCGTCGGCCTCGAGCCGGCTGTAAAGAAAGAGAAGTAATCAGGCCGGGCAGAGACACCACGGCCTTAAAACATGTTTTCAATCTTTTTCCGGTCCTCTGCCCTCTGACATCTGGCCCCCAAAATGTAGTGGCATGGCGCGCCATGCCCACAAAAAGAAATTGTATAGAATCATGGTTAGAGTGGAGGTAGAGGTATCATCAACATACCTGTATTAAATCATTATCCGGTCCTCTGCCCTCTGACATCTGACCCCCAAAATGTAGTGGCATGGCGCGCCATGCCCACAAAAAGAAACTTTATAGAATCATGGTTAGAGTGGAGGTAGAGGTATCATTAACATACCTGTATTAAATCATTTTCCGGTCCTCTGCCCTCTGACATCTGACCACCATAAGTGAGGCGATCTGAACCATGGCAAAATACTCATTCGACAATCAACCAGGGCTGCGTCTACTGGAAGAAGACCAGGTCAGGGATATTTATAAAAATGCCCTGCAGGTTCTGGAAGAGACCGGCGTTAAGTTTGAAGCGAAAGAAGCGCTGAAGATCCTCAAAGATCACGGTGCCACGGTTGATTTTGACAGCCACATTGCCAGGATCAGCCCCGGGATGGTTGAAGATGCTGTCAGGAAAGCACCGGAATCCTTTAAACTCTACAATCGCGATGGGGAAGAGGCTGCCGATTTAAGCGGCAACAATGTCCACTTTGATCCAGCCTCATCGTTGATCAAGTTCCTTGAGCCGGACGGCAAAACTGTGCGTCAGACCAACTCAGCAGACCTGGTCGAGATCTGCCGCATCAATGATGCCCTCGAGAATATCCGCCTGCAGTCGACGGCTGTAGTCTGTTACGATGTGCCGAAGCTGATCGGTGACAGCTATCGCCACTATATCTGTCTCAAAAACTCGCCCAAGGCTGTTATCACAGGCGCCTTTACCGTAGACGGTATCAGGCACATGCGCGATATGCTTGTGGCTATCAGTGGAGACCTTGATTCCCTGCACGAAAAGCCCCGGGCCGTTTTTGATATCTGTCCCTCGCCCCCCCTGAAATGGACTCATATCAGCGCGATGAACATTATCGACTGTGCCCGTGACGGCCTGCCCATCGAGCTGATTTCTTTGCCCATGCCCGGCGCCGCCACCCCGGTGACCCTGGGCGGTTCGCTGGTTGTTCACACTGCTGAAAACCTGAGCGGTCTGGTGCTGGCCCAGTGTGTTAATCCCGGTAATATTGTCGTTTATGGCGGTGCCCCGGTTCAGTTCGATATGCGATTCGGCACCACGCCCTTCAGCGCCGTGGAGGCGACCATGATTTCCGCCGCCTATGCCCAGGTTGGTAAGTACCTTGGTTTCCCGATTCACACTTATGCAGCCCTGAGCGATGCCAAGCTTGTCGATGCGCAGGCCGGCCTTGAAACCGGTATTAGCGGGGTCATTGCCCAGCAAGCCGGAATCAACATCATCTCCGGTGTTGGTGGCCTTGATTTTGTCAACACCTTCAGTATCGAAAAAATGATCATCGACCACGAGGTTTGTGGCACTCTGCTGCGTCTACAGCGCGGCATCGACTGCTCGCCGTCTGCCCTGGTAGTTGACCTGATTAAAAAACTCGGTCCCGGAGGCAATTACCTCGAGACCGAGCATACCATGCAGCTATTTAAAACCGAGCCTTTCAGCCCCTCTAAGGTAATTGACCGCCGTGATCGCGGCAGCTGGGAAGGGGAGGGCTCAAAAAATATTTTTCAGCGGGCGGCAGAAAAAGTCAGGGAAATCAGGGAAAGCCACGCTCCTGAACCCCTTGACAGCGACCGGGCGGCAAAACTTGACGCCACTGTTCGCACCATCAGCAGGGAACTGGGCATTACCGAGGATCTTCCCCACGGTCCATAACGCCACAGCGAAAGAGCAAGAAATCAGCGGTGCCACGGAGACGGTTCGAGCGCCCAGAAGCGCAGCACCCGAAGGGGAAATACCTCCATAGGAGGTGTGTCCCCATACCGCTGACGGAGGCGATGGAACTGTCCCCGTGGCTCAGCGATAACTCTTAAGCTGATTTAGGCCTCCCGTTCAGCGTACTGCCAGCCTGCTTCAAAGGCCTGCTTGTTAATATCAACCAGCTTGGCCTTGATTTCCTGTTCCATCACTCGCAGCCATTTTTCTTTTTCGGAAGGCATGATCCTGGCCAGAATCCCCAGCAGGAAGGTATTGACCATGCGTGGGTTCTTGCTGACCGGATCGATGGAGAGAGCGTCGGCGGCATAAAGCCGGGCCACCTTGCTTTCAATTTCCTCTAATATCCCGCTAGAGTAACCTACCTGGCCGGTCAGTACCGGCAGGGGTTCCAGCTCCTGGGTGTTGACGATGACTGTGCCGCCTGCCGAGAGGTAGGGCAGCCAGCGCAGCGCTTCCATTTTCTCAAAGGAGAGCAGCACATCACCGCCACCCATCGGAATTAGTGGCGAGTAAACCTTCTCGGCGATGCGCACGTGGGTAATTACGCTGCCCCCACGCTGGGCCATACCATGTGTTTCAGCTGTTTTTACATCCAGGCCTTCGCTGATAGCCAGGGCGGCAATGATGCGGCCTGTCAGGATTGTTCCCTGGCCACCTACACCGGCGATGAGAATATCGGCTTTAAGGTTCTTCTCAGTCATTTACTTCACCAGCCTTTCCGGCAGCAGCCTTGATCGCATCGAAACGGCAAAGCTGTTCGCAGAGGCCGCAGGCCGTGCAGATGGTTTGATTGATGACTGCCTTTTCATCTTTAAAACTAAGCGCCGGGCAGCCCAGGCCGATGCAGACCTTGCAGCCGTTGCAAAGCTCTTCGTCGACATAGTGCGGTTTTTCAAACTCGGTCAGTAAAAACACACAGGGGCGGCGCATGATTACCACCGATGGTTCTTCGGCGAGCAGTTCTTCTTTGACCGTGCTGCGTACCAGGTCCAGGTCGAAGGCATCGACAGCAGTTACCCGCCTTACTCCCAGGGCGGTGCAGAGCTTTTCCAGGCTCACAGCCGGTGCTTCCTCACCCTTCAGTGAAGATCCCGTGCCCGGGTGAGCCTGGTGGCCGGTCATTGCCGTGGTGCTGTTATCGAGAATCAGCAGGGTCAGCGGGGCCTGGTTATAGACGGCGTCGAGCAGGGGGGTGATCCCAGAGTGAAGGAAGGTGGAGTCGCCGATTACGGCCACGGTCTTTTTAGCCGCTTCGCGATTGGCCAGGGCCATGCCCAGGGCGGTTCCCACACTGGCTCCCATGCAGATGCAGGAATCGATCGCCTCAAGCGGTTTTAAAGCGCCCAGGGTATAGCAGCCGATATCACCCATCACGTTCAACTTCAATTTCTTTAGAACGTGGAATACACCGCGGTGTGAACAGCCGGGACACATGATCGGCGGGCGGCCCGGTATGTCATCGCGAATGGTGATGGTCTCAGGTTTTTCCCCGAGCACTTTTGCCCGGATAATTTCCGCTCCCAGCTCGCCCAGCGGGCCGAAAAGTTCCTTGCCCCTGACCGGCACATCTAAGTGCATGGCCAGCAGCTGTTCTTCGAAGAAGGGGTCGAGCTCTTCCACGACAATTATTTCCTTTACCATTGAAGCAAAGCGCCGCACCAGCTTTTTCGGCAGGGGATGGCTGAAACCCAGTTTTAAAAAGGTGGCTTCGGGCAGGGCTTCACGGGCATACTGGTAGGCTACCCCGCTGCAGATTACACCCAGGTCTGGTGAACCTTCCTCAATGCGGTTAAGGGGGCTCTTTTCCGCATCGGCCTGGAGATCAAGCAGGCGTTGTTCCACCAGGGGATGGCGCAGGCGGGCAAAACCGGGCAGCATTACGTACTTGGCCGGGTCTTTTTTAAAGCCGGTCGGCCGGTGTTCCTCGCGCTCGCCCTTGACCAGGATACTGCGCGAGTGAGAAATGCGCGTCGAACTACGTAGCATCACCGGGGTGTCGAAGCGCTCGCTCAGCTCCAGGGCTACCTTAACATAATCGCGCGCTTCTTCACTGTCCGATGGTTCCAGGAGTGGTATCTTGGCGAAGCGGGCATAGTGCCGGTTGTCCTGCTCGTTCTGGGAACTGTGCATCCCGGGGTCGTCGGCAGAAATCAGCACCAGGCCTCCACCTACCCCGGTATAAGAAAGGGTCATCAGCGGGTCGGCAGCCACATTGACACCGACGTGTTTCATCGCCGCCAGTACCCGCGCCCCTTCCATCGAAGCGCCGATTGCTTCTTCGAGAGCGGTTTTCTCATTGGCCGACCAGTTGCAGTTGACTTCCGGGTAGCGGGCCAGGTTCTCAAGAATTTCCGTACTGGGCGTCCCCGGATAGGCCGTCCCAACGCTGACTCCGGCCTCGTAAGCCCCGAGAGCAATAGCTTCGTTGCCGGTCATAATTACTCTTTCATTGCTCAACTTCAAATTCCTCACTTTCCGTCCTCTTGGAACACTTATTATTCGGTGGTGATAATTCTTTTTGCTTTACCGGTGGTTCGTTCTAACGACTTTGGCTCCATCAGTTTCAGGCGGGGGGCCAGGGACAGGGTGGAGCGCAGGCGCTGACGGATGCGGTTCTCCAGCGCTTCAATGGCTTTGAAGCTGTCGGTGAAGCCTTCCTCGGTTAACTCTATCTGCACTTCGATATCCTTAATAAAACCTTTTTCCTTCTTCAGGACCAGGCGGTAGTGGGGGGAGACTTCGCTGAACCCGGCCAGTACCTCTTCAATTTGCGAGGGGAAGATATTGACGCCCTTAATGATAATCATGTCATCGCTGCGCCCGGTGATGTAGTCCATCCGCCGCGTAGTGCGTCCGCAGGGGCAAGACTCTGGTATGATCCGGGTGATATCACCGGTGCGGTAACGCAATACCGGGAACCCCTCCTTGAAAAGGGGGGTTAGGACCAACTCACCGGTCTCACCATCAGGCAGCACCTCGCCGCTTTCAGGATCAATTATTTCCGGGTAGTAGATATCTTCCAAAATATGCATCCCTTTTGTTTCGGCGCATTCGCCCGATATGCCCGGGCCGACTACTTCAGTCAGGCCGTAGTTAACGGTGGCCTTGAGATCCCACTGCTTTTCAATATCTTCTCGCATAGCCTCGGAGCAGGGTTCGCCGCCAAAAAGGCCGATTTTCAGGCCGAATGCCTGCGGTTCATAGCCCAGGTCCCTGGCTGTTTCGGCCATATAGAGCGCAAAAGAGGGAGTGCTCACCAGCACGTTGGTCTGAAAATCTTGCATCAGCGACAGCTGCCGCTCCGTATTGCCGCTCGAAAAGGGCACCACTGTGGCACCCAGTTTTTCCAGGCCGTAATGGAGGCCGAAGCCTCCGGTGAAAAGGCCGTAACCGAAAGAGATCTGGGCTATATCATTTGCCCTCACTCCGGCCATCTCACAAATGCGGGCTACCGCTTCAGACCATTCCTCCAGGTCGTGCCTGGTGTAACCGGCTACGATCGGCTTTCCCGTTGTGCCTGAAGAGGCATGAATGCGTAAAATCTTTTCCAGTGGCACGGCCGCCATACCGTAGGGATAAGCTTCCCGCAGGTCGCTTTTCCTGGTGAAGGGAACTATGCTGTAATCTTCAGGATTTTTAATTTGATCAGGGCTCAGACCGGCTTGATCAAAAACACTTTTGTAGAAAGGGCTGTTATTGTAAGCATAGTCAACTGCCCGCAGGATCCCCCTGGCCTGCCCGGCCGAGCGCTCCTCTGCAGACAGATAATCTTTCTGCATGATCTGTTTCAACTCCTCTGGACATTCTTAAAACGAGTAGATCCTGTCGCCGCCAACGATGGGCACATTCTTTTCCTTCAACACGGTGAGGGCATCGTCAATCTTCTCGACCCGCATCATGATTATAGCATTTGTGGTCGGTTTCTCAATGAAAGAGTAGAGATACTCTATGTTGATTTTTGCTTCTTCAAGATAGGCCAGAACCTTGGCCAGACCGCCGGGAGTGTCCGGTATCTCCATAGCGATCACCTCCGTTACCGTGGCCATGACTCCCTTATCTTTTAGCTCTTCAATGGCCACTTCCGGCCGGTCGACAATCAGGCGCAGGATGCCAAAATCTGAAGTGTCGGCAATGGAAAGGCCGCGAATATTGATCCCCGCATCGCCTAAGACCTGGGCTACACGCACCAGCCGCCCCGACTTATTTTCGAGGAACACAGAAATTTGCTTGATCATCATGTTTGCCTCCTTCTATTCTTCATTCTTTTTTAAAGAGAACGTTTATCAATGACCCGCTGCGCTTTACCCTCGCTGCGGGGAATACTTTTCGGTTCTACCAGCTTGATATCGGCTGAAACACCGAGCAGATTGTCAATTTCTACCCGGATTCTGTTTTCCAGTGTTTCCAGGCCCCTGATGTGGTCAGAAAACATTTGCTCTGATACTTCGACCAGCACCTGCAGGGTGTCGAGGGAACCGACCCGGTCAACAACCAGCTGATAATGTGGTTCGGTTTCACCCATCTCCAGTAGAATGCTTTCGACCTGGGAAGGAAATACATTGACACCGCGGATAATGATCATGTCGTCGGTGCGCCCGCTGATCTTGGTCATGCGGCTGTGGGTTCGTCCACAGGAGCAGGGCTCACTGGTCAGCCTGGTGATGTCACGGGTGCGATACCGGATCATTGGCAGTGCTTCCTTGCTGATCGTGGTGATCACCAGTTCACCCTCGGTTCCCTCCGGCAGCACCTTGCCGCTCTCTGAATCGATGATTTCAGGTATGAAATGGTCTTCGCTGATATGCAGCCCTGCCTTGGCCGGGCACTCGTATGAAACACCGGGACCAATAATTTCGCTCAGCCCGTAAATGTCGTAGGCGTCAATCTGCAGTTTTTCCTCAATCACCCGGCGCATATTCTCCGACCAGGGCTCGGCGCCGAAAACTCCCGATTCAAGCTTCAGGTCATCGGGACTCAAATCCATCTCGGCGATCGTTTCGGCAATATAAAGAGCGTAGGAGGGAGTGCAGGCCAGGAGGGTGGTGCCCAAGTCTTTCATCATCTTGACCTGGCGCCTGGTCTGTCCACCTGAGATCGGCACCACCGTGGCGCCGATTTTTTCCGCCCCGTAATGGGCTCCGAGGCCGCCGGTAAAAAGGCCGTAACCGTAAGCAACATGCACCACCGATTCACTGGTTGCGCCGCCTGCCGTCAGGGTGCGGGCCATCAGCTCAGCCCAGGTTTCCAGGTCGCGCTGCGTATAGCCTACTACTGTCGGTATGCCGGTGGTGCCGGAAGATGAATGGATGCGGACTACTTCATTAAGGTCAACGGTAAACAGTCCGTAGGGAAAATTATCCCGCAGGTCGTTTTTAACCGTAAAAGGCAGCTTGTCCAGGTCTTCCAGCGAACGAATATCACCGGGCTCAATCCCTGCCTCCTTAAAACTATCCCGGTAAAAAGGCACCAGCTGGTAGACCCGTTCCAGGGTTTGCTTGAGGCGTAAAAATTGCAGTGTTCTTAGTTTATCCCTGTCGATGGCTTCATACTTTTTATTCCACATTTAAACGCTCCCCCAAAGTATTATTTTGCCTTCTCTAATCAAGCTGCGGTTCTGATTGCCATTTTGCAGCGCCTTATGGTTCACATTTCCGCCCTGCGTTAAAAGGCATAGGCTTAAAAATTCCCTAGAGAGAGCCTGGTTTCCTGCCCGATTCCTAAAAAAGTCCTTGCGAAGATAGACCCTGCAACGGCCTTTAAGTGATCATGTCACCGCAAGCTTTTCTTATTATTCGAACCTGACATAAAGGATTGACACCTGCAATGCCGAATTATTTTATTTAAACCACTGAAACTGTAATCCGGTGGTTACCCATTACGAGGAGGTTCAAGGATTATGAAAAAAAGAGTCTTTATCCTGCTTTGTCTGCTAGTGGCAGTCTCCTTGTTTTCCCTCTCCTGTTCCGGCGCTGTTTCAACAACTTCAATTGACGGTGCTACCGTTACTACCGGCCTGGAACTGAATGACGACCTGACGATCCGCTCGACAAAAACAACCTTCAGGCCGGACGAAGGATTCATCATTTCCTTTGACAACAACGCTCCCTTTGATGCCAGTATCATCACCATGCGGATTGAAGATACCGATGCCAAGGAAGTAGTTGGCTCAGTTGACTATGATGTTGACCCCTCCTGGACGATTGCTTCCACTGAAGGGTCTCTCAATGAGGCCGGAAAGTATAAAATATCATTCATAGTCAACGGCAAAACAAGGGCCTCTCAGACTGTGATCATCGAATAGCATTTCCACGACCTGTTTACCTTGGAAGGCATGTTATCATTATTTAAACCGGAGTTAATGATGCCACTTCAGGATCGCAATTTTGACCCCGTCTACCTGCAGTTATCTGCAGGGGAGAGACAGCGAAAAATTGAACAGTTTCGAGCGATGCTTACAAGCTGCACCATCTGCCCCCGCAACTGCCGGGTTAACCGCCTGCAGGGTGAAAGGGGCAGATGCGGTGCAGGATCCGATCTTGTCATCAGCAGCGCCGGCCCCCACTTTGGCGAGGAAAGAGAACTGGTCGGCTCAGGCGGTTCGGGCACGATTTTTTTCATGCATTGCAATCTCGAGTGTGTCTTTTGCCAGAACTGGACCATCAGCCGTGGCAGTGAGCAGGGTCAGCTTATCAACAGTGAAGAACTGGCTGCCCTGATGCTCAGTCTGCAGAACCGGGGTTGCAGTAACATCAACCTGGTCAGCCCTACCCCTTACCTTTATCAGATCACCAGCGCCATTGATCTTGCCGCTGAAAGAGGGTTCTATCTTCCCGTGGTCTATAACTGCGGCGGTTATGAAGCGCTCCCTTCCCTGCGTCTCCTCGAAGGCTTTATCGACATTTACATGCCCGACGCTAAATATGCTTCCGACAGCAGCGGTGCCACCTATTCCGGGGTCAAACACTATGCCACGCGCCTCAAAGAAACACTAAAGGAAATGCAGCAACAGGTAGGCGATCTGCAAGTGGGCCCTGATGGGCTGGCCCGCCGCGGCCTGCTGGTGAGGCACCTGGTTCTTCCCGAAGACCTGGCCGGCAGCGCAGAGATTGCCCGCTTCCTCAAAGAAGAAGTCTCTGCCAACTGCGCCGTTAACGTTATGGCCCAGTATTACCCGGCCTACCGCGCCGCCGAGTTTCCACCCCTGCGCCGGCGAATCAGCAGCGCCGAATTTCTCGTTGCCCGCGGTGCTTTCATCGAGCAGGGTCTGCGCCTGCTCTAAGCCTTTCTTTCACACAGCCGTCCGGTAAAGAAAATAAATATTACGAAAATGTAATATAAGGTTGACCCTTCTAAACTGCCTGGTGTAAAATGACAACAGAAGCAAGCCATTTTTTTTAAGCATTCATAGACAATAAAATCACTACAGAGAGACAAAGGAGGCAAATAATTAATATGGCAGGTGCGGTAAAGGAAATACAGGAAGCCCAATTTGAACAGGAGGTGCTCAAGGAAGAACTGCCTGTGCTTGTTGATTTCTGGGCGCCATGGTGCGGTCCCTGTAAAATGCTTGGCCCCGTTCTGGAGGAAGTGGCTGCCGCCAACGATAGCCGTCTGAAAATTGTCAAGGTCAATGTTGACGAAAACCCTGATCTGGCCCAGAAGTACGAGGTGATGGGTATTCCGGCCATGTTCTTATTCAAAGGCGGCCAGGTTGTAGACAGCTTCACCGGGGCAATGAGCAAGCAAGCCTTAAATGACAAGATTGGAAAATTTATTTAAAACTATAAGAAGAGAAGATAAAAAATACTTTTCAGATAACTATAGCAAGTAGAGAGGAAACTGCTTCCCCGGTGGCGAATGACATCTTAAATACTGTGAAGGGATGTGTAATTTGCCATGGAACGACAGGTAATCGGCCAGGTAACTCACTATTACAGCAAAATCGGTGTGGCTATCATCAGCCTGGAAGCAGGTTTGAAAGTGGGAGACCGCATAGCGGTTGTCGGTTCTACGTCTGATCTTGAACAGGATGTCAAGTCGATGCAGGTAGAACATCAAAACATCGATGAAGCCAAAGCGGGCGACCTGGTCGGCCTGAAGGTTAAAGATAAAGTCAGAGAAGGCGACACAGTCTATATCTTGAAAATAAATCAGTAAGCTTCACAGGTGATCACTTGAATTCTGTTGGTGACAAGAAGAGTAATCAAGCCCTGATCGGTATGGTCAGGGCTGTTCCGATCATACTCGGTTATCTGCCTATCGGTCTGGCCTTCGGTGTGCTGGCTTCAACTGCCGGGGTTGGTATATACGGGGCCGTAGCCATGTCGGTGTTTGTATTTGCCGGATCATCGCAGCTTATCGCCGTGGGTATGATCGGTGCCGGTGCTGAAATGGCCGCCATCACCATGACTGTTTTCCTCGTTAACCTGCGCCACATGCTCATGAGTGCCTACCTGGCCCCTTATCTGGGTGGCTTGAGCAGATTTGAACAGGCCCTTTTCAGTTATGAGCTCACCGACGAATCTTTCGCCATTCACTCCTCCTACTTCCGTCAGCAGGGGGTGCCCTCAAAAAGACAGCTCTTTTCGCTCAACCTTTCAGCTCACCTGGCCTGGGTTGGTGGCACCTTTCTCGGCTCTCTTCTTGGTGAACGCCTTACCCTTGACATCGAAACTTACGGCATCGATTATGCCCTGCCGGCCATGTTTATTGCCCTGCTTGTCATGCAGATAGATAGCAACCGCCGCCTCTTCATTGCCATCCTTGCCGCAGCAATGGGCCTTGCCCTCTACCTGGCCGGAATGAGCCAGCTCTACGTCATTGCTGCCACCGTAATTGCCGCTACTGTGGGAGCGTCACTGAAAAAAGAGCCGCCTCGGAAGACTCCGCAGCATGAAGATGACAGGGAGGGGGATGCCCGTGCATAACATTGATAACTTTCCCTTACTCATCTTGCTGATGACACTCGTAACCTTTATCCCCCGGGTTGTGCCCCTGCTGTTGCTATCCCGGCGCAGCCTTCCCGCAATAATTGAGCGCTGGTTATCTTTCGTACCGGTCGCCGTGCTGGCTGCCCTGCTGGCCCCGACTCTTTTTGCTCCCGCCGGCACTCTCGACCTGACCTTTCCTCATAACCCGGCTTTTTGGGTTTCCATTCCCGTTTTTGCCATTGCCCTTATCAGTCGAAACCTTTTTGTGACAGTCCTTTCCGGCATGGTTTTCATCGCCTTGTTCCGCTACTTTTTCTAAACAGAATTTGTATAATAATCGGATTCGTTCTCATTTAAAATCATGCCTACCAATTGACCAACAATTCGCCATTATGCTATAATTTAAATATGCTAAATTTGTATCCCTGCACCACATCAGAACCTTTAAACTGTTTCAGCATAAAAATTAAGGAGGAGCTCTCATGGACAAAGTTGTACGTGTCAACATGACCGAAAAAAAGGTAACGGTAGAGCCGTTACCGGAGAAGTACAAAGGTAAGGGTGGTCGCTGGTTAAGCTCGCTGATGGTTAGCGACGAGGTGCCGGCCGACTGCCACCCACTGGGGCCGAACAACAAGCTCGTTTTTGCTCCTGGCATGTTATCCGGAACCCGTGCTCCTAACACCGGGCGTATTTCAGTAGGTGGTAAGTCACCGCTTACCGGCGGAATTAAAGAGGCCAATGCCGGTACGCCTTTTTCCCAGCAGCTGGCCCGCATGGGTTACACGGCTCTTATTGTTGAAGGACTGGTTGAAGATGATAAGCGCTGGCTGCTCAAACTGGATATCAACGGAGGAGAACTGCTCCCAGCCGATGACCTCAGGGACAAGGGCGCCTATGAAGCCGGTAACATGATTTGGGAAAAATATGGTGAAAAAACACCCTTTGTAGTTAACGGACCGGCTGGTGAGGCCAAGATGGTCATGGCCGGTCTTGCCTTTAATGACCCCGAGGGCCGTGCAGCCCGTTACGCCGGACGTGGCGGTCTTGGCGCAGTTATGGGCAGTAAGGGCCTAAAAGCGATTGTTCTAGATGATAAAGATGCCCCCGGCGTTAAGGCGGTTGATGAAGAGTTACTCAAAAGCGGTCAGAAGAAACTGGCCGATGCCATTCTCTCCCACGATGTAACAAAGAAGGGTGGCGGCCTGAACAGCTACGGCACTGCCGTGCTGATTAACATCCTAAACGAAGCCGGTGGCCTGCCGACCAATAACTTCCGCAGTGGTACCTTCGAGGGCGCTTCCAAGATCAGTGGGGAAACTCTGGCGGAAACTGCAGAAAAACGTGGTGGAGCCGGGACAATGGGCCACCGTTGTCATCCTGGCTGTATTATCAACTGCTCAACCGTTTACCCGAAACCTGATGGAACCGAACATGTTTCCAGCGTGGAGTATGAGTCGATCTGGTCACTCGGCGCCAACTGCGGCATTGATAACCTTGATCATATTGCTGAATTAATTTGGCTTTGCAATGACCTCGGACTCGATACCATTGAAGCCGGTGTTACCCTCGGTGTGGCCATGGAAGCTGGCCTGGCTGAATTTGGAGACGGTGAGGCAGCCATCAAACTGATGCACGAAATTCGCAACCGCACTCCCCTTGGTCATATCCTCGGACAGGGAGCCCAGTTTACCGGTGAAGCTTACGGTGTAACCAGGATTCCCACGGTTAAGCGCCAGGGCATGCCTGCCTATGAACCGCGCGCGGTTAAAGGTATCGGTGTTACTTATGCCACATCTACTATGGGCGCCGACCATACTGCTGGTTACACTATCGCACCTGAGATCATGGCAGTCGGTGGCAAGGCCGATCCACTCTCCCTAAAGGACAAAGTCAGCCTTTCCAAATCTCTGCAGGATGCCACTGCCTTTCTCGATGCGGCCGGTTACTGCATCTTCATCGCCTTCCCCATTTTAGATATTCCGAGCGGTTTCGAAGGCGCTGTCGAGATTGTTAACGGTTTCCTCGGCACCAAGTACACTGCCGATGATGTCGGTAGGATCGGGGATGAAATCCTGCGCATTGAAAGAGATTTCAACCTGCGTGCAGGTATTGGCAAAGAAGCGGATCGCATGCCCGAGTTTATGAAATATGAAAAACTACCGCCGCATAACCACGTTTGGGATATGTCGGACGAAGAGCTTGATACCTTCTGGGACTAGGAGGAAGCATGCAGGTAAATGTTGCCTTATATGCTACCCTGATACGTTATCATCCGGAACAGGGTAGAAACAAACCTTTCACCGTCGAGCTGCCCGAGGGAGCTACTGTCGAAGAGCTGATTGAGAAGCTCGGCATCAGTGAAGGAGAAGTAAAGCAGGTCTTTATCAGGCACAAAAGCCGCCCCTTCGATTTTCAACTGGCCGAAGGTGACCACGTCGCCATCTTCCCGGCCATCGCCGGCGGCTAAAAAGAAAACAAGCATCGAAACGCGAAGCACGGGTTACACTACCCGTGCTTCGCTTCATTATTCCACCCGCTACTCTCTTATATATAAGGCCACTGCTGTAAAAAAAGCCCCGGTGTTCCAATTTTAAAAGACAAGTCCTCATGCCATTTTTGTTCCAGGAAATGCTTATCCAGAGTTAATAGCCATTCTACCTTTCCGCTCATGGCAGTGGCCAACACTGGCGCATCCTTTTCGTTGTTCAGATTGGTAGCGGTAGAAAGATTCTCGCCTTTCGCTTCAACAAACCCGAAAGGCAGTTGACGAAACAGATAATAAGTCTTTTCATAAAGGCCGGGCATCTTTTTCTCCACATTTTTCAGCACTTCCCGGACGACTTGTTCGGAAACATATGGTCTGATCAGACCCAGTTCACAAAGCATGAGGATTCTGTTTGATCCACCACTTGAAGAAGCCAGCCCGGCGATGACAACAGAACTGTCAATAAAAACTTTAATCTTTTTCATAGTCATGTGAGCCATCCCTTAGCTCTGTAAGCAGATCATCTAAGCTTAGTTTCTGGTTATTCATTGTCTTCGTGAACTCAGTTGACAATTCACTGACCAAAGTTTTCTCCGGAGTGACCACGATTGCTTTTCCTACCTGATATAAATCAAGGATTGTATCTTCTCTGATCATTAAGTTGCCTCTTACTTCAGCAGGGATAGTAAACTGCCCTTTGCCCCAGACACGGACTTTCTTAGTCGGGTAAGGTGTCCCGTATTTCTTACTTTGTTCAGACAATCAGAATCACCGCCTTTCAGAATATCTAAATTATAGCGTACACACTTCAAAAATAAAAGCCGGCAGTTTATTAACAGCCGGCTTTGATCTTCCATAAAAACGTCTCAAAGATCGACAAAACTTTTTAGGAGCACGGCGTGCTGTGTCCAAAAGAACTTCACCCCCACCCCGATCCTCCCCCTTTTAGAAGTCGGAGGTGAGATGGCAGAGGACCAGAAGAGATTAAATACAACCCCCTCACCCCGACCCTCTCCCGCCAGGGGAGAGGGAGGAATTATTAGTGGGTTGCTTAACTTGAAGGTTTAAGATCATCATCAGGCTGTTGGAAATGCTACACAGCTATTAGCCTGAATTCTTCTACTCCCTCCCCCTTGAGGGGGGAGGGGTGGGGTGGGGGTGGAAAGGGTTTATCCGGTCTTCTGATCTCCGATCCTCCGACCTCGAAAAGCTTGAGGGGGTTGTATTTAATCTCTTCTGGTCTTATGATCTCTGGTCCTCTGATCTCTGGTCCTCCGGCCTCCAGCTCACGGGCATCTGACAATGCCCTGCGACCACAGGCAGTCGGCACAGGAGGGTGCATTGCCCCAGCAGTCTTCATTTGCATCAGTATAGTCACAGCTCTTGTTGGTAGAGCAATCCATGCATGAAGGAAAGTTGAAATTTCTGACCCGGTAGCGAAACTTCACATATTCCGGTTTGTTCCAGATCTCAGCCAGGCTTTCCTGATCGATAGTACCGAAGTGGTGGGCGCTTACCTCTTTTTTGCGGTTATCAAGATAATAGTCGTACGCATACAGCAGGGCGTAGCAGGGGGAGACGGCGCCGTCCCAGCGAATGACAGCCGCACTGTCTTCAACAAAACCGCAACGTCGACTGCTGCCCCAATACATGCGTGGCAGGCGGATCGTGCCGAAGAGTACGTAATCGGGTTCGATAGCCGGCCAGGTTGCCGGTTCGGGAAAGCGAAAATCTTTAGCCAGGCCGTTCCAATTCAGAGGAGCCAGTGCTCCGGCTCCCAACTCCCGCTTTTTGCCTGGCGATTCAAAGAGCACCTCTTGATACATTTCCTCTGAATAGGGCAGTAAGTTGCTGATTAGCACCGTTGGCGCCCCAACTTCCCTGGCCAGCTTTTTTAATAGCGGCAGCTGATCGATGTTACTGCGCATCAGGACAAATTCTAAGCCTATCTTGGGGTAATTACTTTTCGCTTCCTGCTTCAGGCGACGCAGGTTGAAGATGTTCTCAACGACTTCACTCAAATGGCCGTTTACCCTGATTTTGCTGAACAACTCTTCATCCAGCCCGTCAATAGAGAAGTAAATGGCATGCAAACCGCAGGATATCAGCTCCCTGGCCACTTCTGTTGTAACCAGGCTGCCGTTGGTGTTGAGAGAAACCCGGTAGCCGGCCTGGCGAAGACGGCGAATCATTTCCAGGGCCTGCGGATGGGCCAGCGGTTCGCCAAAGCCGCCCAGGTGAACCAGTTCGAGAGCGGGAAAAGCTTTCATTTGCTCCAGCAGTCGCTCGAAGAGTTCCATATCCATATCATCCTGGGTAAGGTTCGGCCACTGCTGCCTGACGCAGGTGATGCATTTCAGATTGCAGCGAGAAGTCGGTTCAAGATATAGTTTTCTCAGGCTGACACCTTTGCGGTGTAATATAATCTCTTCATTTCTTTCATCCACAATATAGTTTTCAAGGTCTAACAAGGGGGCACCTCACTATTTATAACTAAAATGGTTATAATTAATTATAGAACAGTTTTGCCTTCCTGGCAAGACCTTGCCCACAAAATGATCATTTAAGTATGTGGGGAGCCCGGGCACCTTGGAACAGCCGCACACTTAAACTATAGCTGAGCAGTTACATTTATGTTATGATACAGAAAGGCATTTTAGCCGGCGCAAGACTTTTATTTCAACTTTTACTTTAATGGAGGCTTAACATGCAATTAACTGAAAACCTGTACTGCTATATGTGGCAGGGTCGGGCCAACAACTGCAACAGCTACCTGTTAAAGGGTAGCAAAACCATACTTTTCGATCCCGGCCATATCTATAACGATTTCGGTGAAAGCTGCCTTGAGATGCTGTCACGCCAGCTGACAGCCGACGGTATCAACCTTGCCGATATCGACCTGATTCTCTGTACCCACGGTCACCCCGATCACGTCGAGTCGGTCGGCATCATCCGTGAAAAAAGTGGGGCCCGCATCGGCATTCACCAGGCTGATGAATTCATCCTTGATGCCCTGACTCAGCATTATGCTTCACGCACAGGTAAAGAGCTGCCCTCGCTCAAGCCCGATTTTTACCTGGATGAGGGAGCCCTTGACCTGGACGGTCCCAATGGTCAGGCTGAAAAAATTGAGGTGCTGCATACCCCCGGCCATTCACCCGGGTGCGTCTGCTTCTACCTGCCTGCTGAAAAAGCCCTGGTCAGTGGTGACACTATCTTCCAGGGCAGTATTGGCCGGGCTGATTTACCCGGTGGTGATATGGACACCCTCGGACAAAGTGTAGAGAAACTATCTGCGCTCAAAGATCTTGAACTGCTGCTGCCCGGCCACATGGGCTATCTCAGTGGTGCCGCCAGTGTGGAAAATAATTTTAGTCAGATCAAACGCTACTTTTTTAGTTAAAGCGGCTGGTTCTTAATTAGAGGATTAATCAAAAAAAAAGAGAATAATTTAGGTGCAGGTTATAATTATGCAGCAATATAGCTGGTAATATCAGTAAAAGGAGCATAAACTTTAATGATCTATAAGAATCATCACCGCCCGACTGAGCTTTTTCAGCGCTATGAAAACAACCCGGTTCTTACCCCGGATCACTGGCCTTATCCCGCCAATGCGACTTTTAACCCCGGTGCCGTCAGGCACGAAGGAGAAACAGTTCTCGTGGTGCGAGTCGAAGATATGCGAGGCTTTTCGCACCTCACCCTGGCTCGCAGTAAAGACGGCAAGAGCGACTGGCAGGTCGACGATAGGCCTGTCATGATGCCCGATATTAATTTCGATGAAGAAAGGTGGGGAATCGAAGATCCCCGCATTATCTGGCTCGAGGACATGGAGCAGTATGCCATGACCTATGTCTCCTTTTCGAAGGATGGCCCTGTCGTTTCCATGGCCCTTTCCCGTGATTTGAAAACTTTCAAGCGTCGTGGCGCCATGCTGCCCCCCGAAGACAAGGATGCTTCGCTTTTCCCGCGCATGATCAACAGGCGCTATGTTCTGATTCATCGTCCCATCATCCGCGGTGAGGCCCATGTCTGGATTGCCAATTCACCGGATCTTGTCCACTGGGGAGAGCACAAGATTCTCCTGCCGGTCCGGCCGGGCTGGTGGGATAGCACTCGTGTTGGTCTCGGGCCGCCGCCGATTGAAACCTCCGAAGGCTGGTTGATCATTTACCACGGTGTACGTATGACTGCCTCGGGCAGCCTCTACCGCGTTGGCCTGGCATTGCTCGACCTCGAGGAACCCTGGAAGATTCGCAAGCGCTGCGACCAGTGGGTTTTTGGACCGCACGAGCCCTACGAGCGCGTAGGCGATGTGCCGGGAGTGACCTTCCCAACCGGTATTGTGCACGATCCCGCAACCGACGAGCTGATCATGTATTACGGTGCCGCCGATACCAGTGTATGCCTGGCCACGGCGAAACTTCAGAATTTGGTTGAACACCTGCTTTCCTGCAGCGATTCGAAGGAGGAAGGTTTCTGCTTTTAAAATGAAAGTTGCAATGCTGGCCCCCATATCCTGGCGCACCCCACCCCGTCACTATGGTCCCTGGGAGTGGGTGGTCAGCATGCTTACCGAAGGGTTGACCCGGCAGGGCATTAATGTGACCCTTTATGCCACAGCCGATTCAATAACAGCTGCCGAACTGCGTTCAGTAGCCCCGCGGCCCTGGTCTGAAGATCCTGAGCTTGACCCCAAGGTTTGGGAATGTTTGCATATTTCCCGTGTTTTTGAAGAAGCTGCCGACTTTGATCTGATCCATAACAACTTTGACTTTTTACCCTTAAGCTTTAGCGGCCTGGTGGAAACTCCGGTGCTGACCACCATTCACGGTTTTTCTTCTCCGCGTATTGTGCCGGTTTACCTTAAATACAATGGACGCAACCATTATGTGGCGATCAGCGAGTCCGATCGCCACCCTGATCTTGATTACAGTGCCACCATTCATCACGGGATTCCAGTCGAACAGTATCCATACCATGAAACCCCGGAGCGCTACCTGCTCTTTTTCGGGCGTATCCACCACGACAAGGGTGTTTACGAGTCGATTCGCCTGGCCAAACAGGTCGGTCTGCCCCTGGTAATGGCCGGCATCATCCAGGACCAAACTTACTTCGACCACTATGTCAAGCCATACATTGATGACGACCAGGTCCGCTACATCGGCCCTGTCGGGCCGCAGGAGAAGGGGGCAGTGCTCGGTAAAGCCATGGCCCTGCTTCACCTGATCAATTTCGACGAACCTTTCGGCCTTAGCGTGGTCGAAGCAATGGCCTGCGGCACCCCGGTGATCACTTTTAACCGCGGCTCCATGCCCGAGCTAATTGTTGACGGCGAATCTGGTTTTCTCGTCGACGCCCTCGACCAGGCCCGCCAAGCCATAACCCGTCTTAAGTCAATCGACCGCCGCAACTGCCGCCGCCGGGCCGAAGAAAACTTTACCGTAGAACTGATGGTAGACCGCTACATCAAGGTCTACAAAAAAATAACCGGTCTTTAGAAAACAGGCTCATAGTTAGAGCGGAGGTACAAGAGACATTACAAATCTGGTAACTAAATCTTTTTCCGGTCTTCCGACCTCCAACCTCTGACATCCAAACCGTAGGGGCATGGCGTGCCATGCCCTGTAAATAAGCACATTATGCAACCAGAGTCAGAGCGGAGGTAAAAAGAATTTTTACAGATCTGTTGCCCAAATCTTTTTCCGGTCTTCCGACCTCCAACCTCTGACATCTAAACCGTAGGGGCATGGCGTGCCATGCCCGTAGAACAGTCTATAATCTAGTCAGAGCCAGGTAGAAGGCAAAGATATCATACCGACCATGTTGCCCAAATCTTTTTGCGGTCTACAGCTCTCTGACCTCTAAAATGGAGTTGATCAAATGTACCCAGGTAAAATCCTGCGCCCAATGAAGGTCTCCTTCATATCAACTTTTCCGCCGCGCAAATGCGGTATTGCCACCTTCTGCGAAGACCTTCTTACCAGCATGAAACAGCTCTACAGTGCTGAAGGAAGCGGTGAGAAGAGTAATTTTGAAGTAATTGCCCTCAACAACAATATCGAAACCTATAACTACGGACGTGATGTTACCTTTAATATTCGTGACCAGCATCGCAGCGACTACCAGCGGGCCGCCGACTATATAAACCATTCGCCCGTTGATGCTGTCTCGATTCAGCATGAGTACGGTATTTTCGGCGGAGAGGACGGCAGCTATATCAACTTCTTCCTCGAAAACCTGAAAAAACCGGCCATCACCACCCTGCACACCGTGCTCGAAAAACCCTCCAACGGACAGCGTCAGACCCTGATGCGCATCTGTGAACAGTCGGTCTATATCGTTGTCATGGCCCAGGCTGCCGTCGACATCCTGACCAGGGTCTACCGCATTCCCGACGAGAAGATCCTGCTCATACCGCACGGGGCACCTGATGTTCCTTTTCTCGATTCCTCCTATTACAAGGATCAGTTCCAGGCCGAGGGCCGTAAAGTGCTGTTCACCTTTGGTCTGCTCAGTCCCAGCAAAGGTCTTGAATACTCGATCGCGGCGATGGAAAAGGTAGTTGAAGTGCATCCCGATGCCCTTTACATCATCCTCGGTGCTACTCATCCCGAGGTAAAGCGCAGGCACGGGGAAGAATACCGCCACTCCCTGCAGAAAATGGTCAACGACAAAGGCCTGGAACTCAATGTCGCTTTCTATAACCAGTATGTCACCCTGGAGCGCCTGGTTCAGTTCCTGGTTGCTACCGATATCTACATCACGCCCTACCTGAGTCGCGAGCAAATCACTTCCGGCACCCTCGCTTATGCCCTGTCCTGCGGCAAGGCCATCATCTCGACCCCCTATATCTATGCCGAGGAACTGCTCGACGATGAACGTGGTGTTTTGGTACCCTTCCGGAATAGCGAGGCCCTTGCTGCTGAAATTATTACCCTGCTCAGTGATGAGGCCCTGCGAAACAGGATGCGTAAGAACTCGTACCAGTACGGACGTCAGATGATCTGGCAGGAGGTTGGCCGCAGCTATGCCGCCGCCTTCGAGCAGGCTCGTTTCCGTTACAGCGAAATGCTTTGCCAGAGTGTCACAAACACCGACGTAACCAAGCGGGCTATCCTGCCCGAAGTAAATTTAAAACACCTGCGCAATCTCACCGATGACACCGGACTTTACCAGCACGCCGTTTTTAACGTGCCCGATCGCAGGCATGGTTATTGCACCGATGATAATGCCCGGGCCCTGATTGCTGCGGTGATGAACTGGCGCCTCTTCAAGGATGAAAGGATCAAATCTCTCTTAAACACTTACCTGAGTTTCATTTTCCATGCCTACAACGAGCAAAAGGGACGCATGCGTAATTTCATGGGTTTCGAGCGTAATTGGCTGGAAGAAGTCGGTTCGGAAGACAGTCACGGACGCACCCTCTGGGCCCTCGGCTATACTATCGCCCACCCGCCCGGTGATGAAACCCTGGGGCTGGCAACCCGCCTCTTTAAGGATCTAATCGATGCCACCCTGAAGTTCACCTCACCGCGAGCCTGGGCTTTTGCCATTATCGGAGCCAACTACTATTTGCGTCGTTTCGGCGGCGATGCCCGGGTGCGGCGGATCAAATATGCCCTCGCTGAGAAAATCAAGACCCTATTTGATAACGTAGCAGATGATGAATGGTACTGGTTTGAAAACATTGTTGCCTACGACAACGCCCGTATTTCTCAGGCCTTGATCGTGGCAGGCAATTACCTGGAAAAAGAAGAAATGTTCGATATCGGCCTCAAGAGCCTGGAGTGGTTGATCAAAATTCAAACCAATCCCGATAGCGGTCAACTTTCACTGATCGGTAACGATGGCTGGTACAGGCGCGGCGAAAACAAAGCCCGCTACGACCAACAGGTATTAGATGCCACTGCCCTGGTCGACGCCTGTTACCAGGCTTTTGTCCTCACCGGCGACGACAAGTGGCTGAGCTGCATGGAGTGGGCCTTTAACTGGTTCTTCGGCAGCAACGATGGTAACCAGGCCCTCTACGATTTCAGTGACGGCGGCTGCTTCGACGGTTTGCAGCCGGGCGGCATTAATAAGAACAAGGGCGCCGAATCGGTTACCTCCATGCTGCTGGCCTTACAGCGAATGCACCTGGTCGCCCACCAGGGCCTTTTCCAGCAAAACCAACTGCAAATAACCAAATAAGTTGAAAAAAGTGTCAGACACAAAATTCAACTTATTGATAAGGGAGTGAGTCTTTGATGTATGTAATTATTCTGGCCGGGGGTAGCGGGACCCGTCTCTGGCCGCTCAGCCGTGAGCTATTTCCGAAACAATATTTAAGCCTGCCGGTGCCCGGGCTGCGCGAAGAAGATTCCCCTGCAGGCAAGGGAGGGGGGAGGTCGCTTTTTCAGGCTACCGTTGAAAGGGTTGCGGTAACCGTGGAGCCGGCAAGAATAATTGTTGTCACCCACTCCGACCAGATGGTGGAGATCAGGCGCCAGCTTGCTCTGGTTGCTATAAGCGGCGTGCGTTTGCTGGCCGAGCCGGAAGCGCGTAACACGGCTCCGGCCATCGGCCTTGCTGCTACCTTACTGCAGCGAGAAGCGGGCCCGGATGCCGTGATGGCTGTTTTGCCCTCAGATCATCTCATTACCGATACTGCCGCCTTTTCTTCCCTCTTAGAAACAGGGGCCGCTGCTGCCGCCGAGTACGGGCTGGTCACCTTCGGAATTCGCCCCACCTACCCGGAAACAGGTTTCGGCTATATTTGCTGCGGTGAAGAATTGCGGCATAGTGCCTGCCGCGTTGAAAGGTTTGTTGAAAAACCGGACCTCGCCACAGCCAGGACTTACCTGGCCGATACCCGTTACCTCTGGAATAGCGGGATGTTTGTTTTTCGCGTCGGCGCCCTGCTCGACAATTACAAAAAACTCCTGCCGCAGACCTATACTACCCTGGAAGAGGTCGATTTTGAACATCCCGAAAAGCTGGCTGCCCTCTACGGAAACCTCGAAAAAACGTCGATCGACTACGGCATTCTCGAAAAGGCCGAC